>CAZOXN010000595.1:0-2417 GCA_964583655.1 uncultured Desulfarculaceae bacterium
CTTCCCCCTTGATGGTGATCCAGGCATCGGGACTCCCCGACCGTGGGGTGATGATGTCCGCATCGTATTCCTTGAGGACATAACGCCCACCCATGATGACGAGCGTGTCTCCCGGACGGAGCTGCCTGGAGGCATGGCCCGGCGTGGCCCAAGGTCTTTCGGCCGTCCCTGGGTTCGAGTCCTTGCCCTGGGGGGAGACATAGAAGGTCCTGGCTTCCCGTGGCGGGGAGGATCGTCCCTTGGGTGCCTGGGCAGCCTTGGTCCCCTTCTCATCGGCACCGAGGGCCTGCCCGGTCCAGGCGAGACCCCATATCAACACGAGACAAAGCCACAAACTCACCGGCCACAAGATGCGTCCTCGTCCCATGGCTTTCCTCCATGAATCCATATCCCTTCTGGATCTCCACGAGGTCCGAACCGGAGATTATTTCGAAGACCGCTCCAAATCAAGCCCGGCCACGGCAGGACCCCCAGCGGACAGGAGATCCGTGCCATTCTCAACGGAATCGCCTCGAGGGAAGGGCAGTTGGTACGAAACCGCTTCTGCGATAATTGCCTCTCTGCGGTATCACCATCCGCACTCCGCCCGTGGGGTCGTCCACATCGCCCTCGAAACGCGGTATCAGGTGCAGGTGCAGATGGAAGATCGTCTGGCCTCCGGCGCGGCCTATGTTGACACCGATGTTGTATCCGTCCGGAAAGACATCCTTGTCCAGCATGGCCTTGACGTCATCGATGAGATCGATCATGGCGATCCGCTCCTCCCGCCTAGCCTCGAACCAGGTCTCAACGTGGCGCCGCGGGGCAACCAGCATATGACCAGGATTCACTGGAAAAGGGTCTGAAAGGGCAATGGCCAGGGCGTTGGAAACCAAGACCTCCCGTTCTCCTGCGTCGCAGAATGGACAAAGGCCCATGTCCCTCTCCTTGTGAGATGTGCCTCGGCAAGCCGTGAAACCACGGCCCATCGAGAGACCACGTCATCTTCCCCATTCCCCCAGATGAGCCCGGTCCCATCTGGATGGCATCCCCAGGCTACGTCATCCAGGCGGGTGGGTCAAACCGGTGCCCTGGCCCCTTCCCTCTTTGGCAGCAGATCGCGACCCGACGAGCCTCCCTGGCGCCTCTTGGAGGACTTTGCAGAGAAGATCCGTAGCGTGGCATTGCCAGACGTTGAAAACGCTGATCCCCTCTGCTAAGATCCGTTCCAAGCAACCAAGATGCCTTTCTTCGTCTCGCCACAAGAGGGACGGCACGTGCCGGATAGGACCCACAGGGCTGTCTTGAGCCCGGACGGGAAGAGGTTCCTGATCGTGAACGTGGCCGATTACGGCGTGTGCACTTCCAACCTCGCCGTCAACGAGCTCCCTATAGTGAGGCTCAGGGCTCAAGGGTGTCCGGAAAAGAAGCATTGCGTGACCTTTCGAAACGACATGAGCGACATCTGCGCCTTCATCGGGGCATATCCTCTCCTCGAGGCCGGCAGGTTAGTCTTCGGCACCCTGGCCTGTGGCCTCCAGAAGAGGAGGATCGAAAGGAAGGTGATCTTCCTGGGGGCAAGAGGCTGTCCCGAGAACAAGGGGAACTGCCTCGGTTGCAGGTCCCTCGCCGGTGTGGTGATACCTACCCGTGGCGGCCTCGAGAGGTCCCATGCCCACGTGATCTGCGGCGCTGTAGTCAAGGATTGACGGGTCGCGCCGCTGCGGATAACCTGCGTGCGACCTCCGCAAGCCTCGCACGGACGAGTGCACAAGCCGCGCTCTCTGGCTGCGGGCCCGAGGGGTTTTCGGCCAGAGCCTGTGACGGATGTTCCATGAGTCGCTCCAGGGCCATCATCCATCTGGACATGGACGCCTTCTACGCGGCGGTGGAGGTGCTGGACGACCCCTCCCTGAGGGGAAGACCCGTCATCGTGGGCGGGTCGAGAAGCAGGGGGGTGGTATCCTCCGCCTCGTACGAGGCAAGGAGGTTCGGCGTCCATTCCGCGCAGCCCATGGCGACCGCGATGCGCCTTTGTCCCCAAGGGGTGTTTCTCCCCGTCAGGATGGCCAGGTACAGGGAGGTCTCGGATCGGATTTTCGAGATCTTCCGGCGGTTCACGCCACTGGTCGAGCCTCTATCCATCGACGAGGCATTCCTGGACGTCACGGGTTCGGTTGACCTGTTCGGCCCCCCAGTGGAGATAGCGAGGAAGATCAAAGAGGCCGTCAGAGAGGAGACAGGCCTGACCGTGTCGGCGGGTGCGGCCCCGTGCAAGTTCGTTGCCAAGATCGCCTCTGATCTGCGCAAACCGGACGGGCTCACAGTGGTCCCAGAAGGGCAGATCAAGGAGTTCCTAGCCCCCTTGCCCATCGAGAGGCTCTGGGGGGTGGGCAGGGTCACCCGGGAGGCCCTGGCCCTGATAGGTGTCAGGACCA
>CAZOXN010000596.1:0-2410 GCA_964583655.1 uncultured Desulfarculaceae bacterium
GAATGGGACGGTGACCCTGGGCAGATCCCCACCCTGGACAAGACCTTCATCTGGGTCGACACATTCGCCAGGTGGAGGATATCGGACCCCCTGGTCTTCTTTCAGGCCGTGGGAAACGAGACGTTCGCCCAGAAGAAACTGGACGACATCATAGACCCCGCGGTGCGCAACGCCATCACCTCCCATCACCTCATCGAGGCGGTCCGGAACTCCAAACGGGAGATGTATGACTTCCAGGAGGATACTGGCGAGGCATCGAGGGAGGCCGTCTATGCCCAGGTCCAGGTGGGCCGGGAAAGGATCACCCAGCTCATTCAGGAACAGGCAGCCAAGAAGTTGCAGGCCTTTGGCATAGAGCTGGTGGACGTGCGCATCAGCAGGATCAACTACATCGAGGATGTGCGCAAGTCCGTGTACGAGAGGATGATACAGGAGCGCAAGCGCATAGCCGAGAAGATCAGGTCAGAGGGCAAGAGGCAGGCAACGATCATAGAGGGGAACAAGGCCAAGCGACTCCTGGAGCTGACCTCTGAGGCCTACCGAGAGGCCCAAGAGATCAAGGGCCAGGCAGATGCCGAGGCAGCGCGGATCTACGCCGAGGCTTATGCGAGAGACCCGGAATTCTATGCCTTCCTCAAGTCCATGGAGCTATTCAGCAGGGGCATGGACGAGAAGAGCTGGTTGCTCTTGGACACCCGCTCAGACCTCTGGCAGTACATAAGAAAGGCAAATCCGTGATGTCGTGCCTGGCTCATCGCCAGGCCAGCAGACGAGGTGGAGGTACACGATTCAGGGCCCACGATGCGTGCTCCGGGACCTAGGACGAATCAGGTGTGATTCTAAGAAAAGGCCATGGATGGCAACGCCGCACGCCTGCGAGCCGAGTGCATCCTGCATCATTGGATTGTCTCTTCTCCGTCTTTGACCTCCGAGAGATCCTGAACAGCCCTGGAGATCAGTATCGCCCCGTATGCCCCTGCCTGATGGACGCGGATCATCCTCAGCCGCACCATCTCCAATATGGCCAGGAAGGTCACGACCAGTTCCGAACGGCTGGCCTCCCGGGGGAAGAGCTCCTCGAACATCATCCCGGAGACCCTTGGCTCCAGGAGCGCGAATATCTCCTGGATCCTGTCGGCGAGGCTCACCCTCTCCAGGTCTATCTGGAGGGTCATGGCGCCCAGGTTGCGGGAGGCCATGAGGCGCTGGAAGGCCTCCAAGAGGAGCGCGATGTTGACCTCTTCCAGATACGCCGATTCCTCCCCCCCTTCTGCTTTCTCCGTCCCTGCCGGGGGTCTTGAGAAGACATCCCTCTCCAACAGCTCGCGGGCGCCCAACTGCTCGGCCGCCTCCTTGTACCGCTCGTACTCCAGGAGCCGTCGGACGAGTTCGGCCCTGGGGTCTTCTACCTCCTCGGACTCTTCCCCTTCTCCTGTGGCAGATGGCGTAGGCAAGATCATCTGGGACTTGATGTGGACGAGTGTTGCGGCCATCACCAGGTATTCGCTGGCGATGTCCAGGTTCATGGAACGCATGAGACTCAAGTAATCGAGGTACTGCGCCGTGATCAGGGACATGGGTATGTCGTAGATGTCTATCTCGTTCTTCTTTATGAGGTGGAGTAACAGATCCAGGGGGCCCTCAAACGCCTCGATCTTGACCACACACTCCATCGCCGTACAAGTCCCTGCAAGGTGTCGGTTCAAGAAAGGCCGAACAAGCCCTCATCGATCCCGAGGCGGCCTTACACGCGGCATACGCGCCATCGCAATTGGTCCCGAGGGGCAGTGCCCCCTCTGTTCGCCTCGAGCCTTCGCCAAGGCGCAACAGAGACGTCAAGACCCGTGAGCGGTTGCAGATCCACTATCCCCTCATGTCGGTCTCTCGAGCCGCTCGAGGGGGAGCAATCCGAGCCGAGACCGCACCTCTTCCATGGTCTGCTCTGCCATGGCCTTGCATCGCTTGGCACCTGCCACCAGGGCCTCTCGGACCAAGGCAGGATTGGCGGCCAAAGACCTTGCCTTCTCCTGTATGGGCCTCAGCTCCGCCACCATGTTCTCCCAAAGCTCCCTCTTGCATTCTATGCAGCCCACGGCAGCGGTCGCGCACGCCTGCCGCACCCCCGGGACTCGTTCAGGATGGGTGAAGGCGGTGTGCAAGGTGAAGATGTTGCACTCGTCAGGATGCCCGGGGTCGGTACGGCGCACCCGATGGACGCAGGTCGCCGCGGGACGCAGCTTCTCCCAAATGGTCTCCGGCTCCTCCAACATCCCTATGTAGTTGTTGAGGCTCTTGGACATCTTGGCCTTGCCGTCCAATCCAAGGACCTTGGGGGTTGGGGACTGGATCACCTCTGGTTCGGGGAAGGTCTCCCCGAATCGCTGGTTGAACCTACGAACGATATCGCGGG
>CAZOXN010000597.1:0-2405 GCA_964583655.1 uncultured Desulfarculaceae bacterium
TTGAACGCCTCCGAGATGTAGCGGCCCACCGGTCCGGGCGGCGGGCTGTCGGTCTACGGGACCGACGTGCTGGTCAATGTGATAAACGAGGCAGGGGCCTTCCCGACCAGGAATTTCACCGAGGGACGCTTCGAGGGGGCGCACAAGATCAGCGGCGAGACCCTGCATGACATCATCAAGGAGCGCGGGGGGAGCACGACGCACTCGGCCTGCTCCACGTGCATCATCCAATGCTCCAATGTATACCTTGACAAGGACAAGAACTACCTGACCTCCGGGTTCGAGTACGAGACCATATGGGCCAATGGTGCCAATTGCGGCATCGATGATCTGGACGCCATTGCCCAGATCGACCGCCTGTGCGACGACTACGGGCTGGACACCATCGAGATGGGGTGCGCCATCGCCGTGGCCATGTCGGCAGGGGTCAAGTCCTTCGGCGATGCGGCCGGGGCCATCGAGCTGCTCCACGAGGTGGGAAAAGGCACCCCTATGGGCCGGATCCTCGGCAGCGGGGCGGCGGTGACGGGCCAGGCACTGGGGGTCGCCCATGTCCCGGTGGTGAAGCGGCAGGGATTGCCCGCCTATGACCCGCGCGGCATAAAAGGCATAGGGGTGACCTATGCCACGACCCCCATGGGGGCGGACCACACAGCGGGATATGCGGTGGCCACGAACATCATGAAGGTGGGCGGATTCGTGGATCCCTTGAAGCCACAGGGGCAGGTGGACCTGTCCAGGGGCCTCCAGATCGCCACTGCGGCCATAGATTCCGCTGGGTTGTGTGTCTTTGTGGCCTTCGCAGTGATGGACATCCCGAGCGGTATGGAGGCGATCCCCAAGATGATCAACGCCAAGTACGGCTGGAACATGAGCCTGGATGACCTCATGGAATATGGCAAGGATGTGCTCAGGGCTGAGAGGCGTTTCAATCAGGCCGCGGGGTTCACCAACGCGGACGATCGGCTTCCGGAGTTCTTCCAGCGGGAGCCGCTGGCACCGCACAACGTGGTTTTCGACGTCCCGGCTGAAGAGCTGGACAAGGTTCACAACTTCTGACCCTAAGCCAAGGTGAAGTGAAGGTCTAGGAGGGGGCCCAAGGGCCCCCCTTTCGCATCTTGGGGTGAGCGATGGATCTCGGGTTAAGGGGAAAGGTGGCCCTGGTTGCCGCGGCCAGCAAGGGGCTCGGGAGGGCGGTGGCTAGAGGGCTGGCCACGGAGGGGGCCAAGGTGGCCATTTGCTCCAGGGATGCCCGTGCCGTGGAGGAGGCCGCGGCAGCGATAGCCGAGGAGTCCGGATCGGAGATATGGCCATGGAGGGCGGATGTATCGGATCCGGAACAGGCCAGGGGTTTTGTGCGGGAGGCTGTGGCGCGCTTCGGGGCCGTGCACATCCTGGTGAACAATGCCGGCGGCCCTCCTTCAGCGACCTTCCTGGAATTGAGCGACGAGCAGTGGGGTGAGGCGTTCCGTCTGAATCTCATGAGCGCCGTGACCCTCACCAGGGAGGCCGTACCCCACATGCGCAGGGGTAGATGGGGCAGGGTGATCAACATGACATCCGTGGCGGTGAAGCAGCCCCTGGACGGCCTGGTCCTCTCCAATGCGCTGCGCGCCGGGGTAATAGGGCTCGCCAAGACCTTGGCCAACGAACTGGCCGCGGACGGTATAACGGTCAACAACGTCTGTCCTGGTTACATCCTGACGGACCGAGTCCAAGAACTGGCCAAGACGCTCGCGGCCCAGAGGGGCGTAAGCCAAGAGGAGGTCATCCTCGGCTGGGAGGGGTCCATCCCACTTCGGAGGCTGGGTAGGCCGGAGGAGTTCGCGGACCTGGTGGTCTTTCTGGCCTCTGAGCGGGCCAGTTACATAACGGGCGCCAGCATCCAGATCGACGGAGGATTCTATCGTGGACTCATGTGAGACGAGGCGGTCACGAGCGGCGCCATCGGCACAATGGTGCTGATCTGGGACTTCCCCATGCCCCCTTGGGCCAGCCCGATGGCACTGGCCCTTCGCCAAGGGAGAGATCCTTGCGCGAGGTTTCCACCCCTGGGCCACGGGGTTATACTGCACTGGGGTGCGGACTCGGAGGGTCTCGCGGAAGGCGGTGCGATGCGAGTGACATTGCTACTGGGAGGTGACCTGAGGCGGGAGGCAGGTGACGGCTCCAGGGAAAGGGGCGTCGATCTGCCGGAAGGGTCCCTGGTACAAGGGCTCTTGGCCACCATCTCTTTGCCCCGGCGCCGCGTCAGGCTGATCCTGGTCAACGGGAAAGGGGCGACCTTGGGGACGAGGCTCCACGAAGGGGACAGGGTGGCCCTGTTCCCACCAGAGCTATCATTCAACACCTTCGTCTCCTTGTCGTTTAGGACGGAAGGGGTGGAGGCTAGGACGGGCGAGGGG
>CAZOXN010000598.1:0-2403 GCA_964583655.1 uncultured Desulfarculaceae bacterium
TCGTTCCTTCTGTTCCATGGTCCCAAGGTAATGGATGGGGGGCGAGGCCATATCGCTCTGGACCAGTAGGGCCATGGTGACCCCACCGCAATTGCAGCGAGGGAGTTCCTCGCAATACACGACCTTGTAAAAGTAGTCGCAGCCCGAACCCCCCACCTCTTCAGGGTAGGTAATGCCGAGAAAGCCCAGCTCCCCAGCCCGCTTGAAGACCCAGTTGGGGAAGTCCTTCTTTTCCTCCCACTCCTCTGCGTGGGGTGCTAGCTCGTTCTCAGCCCACCTCCTCACCGTATGGCGAAATATCTCATGCTCCTCCTTGAACCACGGGTTCTTCATCTTTCATCCTCCTCCTCGTGGGTTTGGCCTCTTTGCTGGCAATCGCGTGACACCCCTGGGGGGAGCGGCCCCATGTCCCGGAGTCTTGTTTCAGCAGGAGAGCGATCAGGCACCCGCGCAGGTGGGCAGGGAGTGCCACGTCCCGCGGGAGAAAGGTCGTTCCCGCCACAGGGGGATTGCGAGCGATGGCGAAGGCGTGAAGCGCACGGACATGGGGCTGTCCCGTAACTGGGCCACTTCGCAATGGCTGTGCTGCTCCTTGACAAACAGGGCACGGCTGATAGACTCAACTGGGCTCCACAGTCTAGCCTGGCAACAGCGGTAAAATACACATACGGAGGGGCAAATGCAACGCGAGACCTGCGACAGACTCATAGATGCACTATCCCTGAGGGGAGGCGGCCTGGCGGCCGTGAGGGGCGAGGAGTTCTACGCCCTGCTCGACGAGCTCTTCACCGAGGATGAAGGCGAGCTTGCCTCTCGAATGCCCCTGGGGCTGGCGTCAGCCGAGGAGATAGCCAGGGCAGCAGGGAGGGCCAAGGAGGATGTGGCGGACCTCCTGGAGCGGATGGCCGACAAGGGGCTGGTGATCTCCTCGGACAAGGGAGGGATAAGACGCTACAACCTGCCTCCCCTTGTGCCCGGGATCTTCGAGTTCCAGTTCATGAAGGGGGAGGTGAGCGACCGCACGCGGAGGATGGCGCGGCTGTTCGAGGATTACTTCAAGGCCACATGGAGGGACCAGGGCGCACGAAGGGGTGCCTCGCTGCCATTCGCCAGGGTCATCCCGGTGGAGAAGGAGATCACCCCTGGGGTCAACGTCTATCCGTACGAGCAACTCTCGGAGTACATAAGGAAGACCGAGCATATCGCCGTCTCCACCTGCTACTGCCGTCATCATGGCGAGCTCCTGGGGAGGCCTTGCGACAAGCCCAAGGACGTATGCCTCTCCTTCGGGCCCTCGGCCGAGTTCAATGCAGAGAGGGGTTTCGGAAGGCTGATCTCCAAACAAGAGGCCATGGAGATACTGGATCGAAGCGAAGAGGCAGGACTGGTCCACTGCTCCAGCAACACCAGCAAGTACATAGACTTCATCTGCAACTGCTGCATCTGTCACTGCGGCATCCTCCAGACCATGAAGGAATCCCGTGGGCACGCCTTCGGGGCCGTTTCGGGTTTCATGGTGGAGGTGGACGGGCAGAGGTGTGTGGGCTGTGAGACCTGTGTGGAGCGCTGCCCCATGGATGCCCTTGCCATGAACGGGGAGACCGCGCAACGGGATCCTTCCCGATGCATCGGCTGCGGCCTGTGCGTCTCCTCCTGCCCGTCGGAGGCCCTCAGGCTGGTGCCCAGAGAGAAGGTGGAGCCTCCCCCCAAGGATTACAAGGAACTGATGACCCGGATGATGGCATCGATGCGTAAATAGATCTTTCCGTCGGCCCGCCAGGGAGGAGGGAAGGGGGCCAAGGGCGAGGCCGGTCAGGGTAGGGCCAGGTCCGAGGGCTCGAAGTCCGGGATCTGTTCCACGAGATACTGCCGGATCTTCTTCTTGAGGCGTTCTTCGATCTGTCTAACGCGCTCCCTGGAGACACCCCAGCGGGCCCCGATCTCCTGGAGGGTCTCGGGCTTGTCCGACAGCATCCGGTTCTCCAACAGATAGAGCTCCTTCTCCCGTAAGTGCGTCTTGAGTTCAGCCATCTTCTCCCGGACCAACCTCCTCATCTGCTCATCAGCCAGGAGGGTCTCCGAGTCCTGGTGGGTGGACGAGAGGAGGTCCTTGTGGCTGTATCGCGAGCCCTCTTCAACGGGACTCTCCAAGGAATACTCCCATGCGCCCATGCGCCTGTCCATGTCGATGACGTCCTGTTCCTTGACGTCCAGGTTCTCGGCGATGAGCCTGGGGATGGGCTCGAAGCCGAGGCGATCCAGTCGCTCCTTTTCCTTTCTCAGGTTGAAGAAGAGCTTGCGCTGTGCCTGGGTTGTCCCGATCTTGACGAGACGCCAGTTGTCCAGGATGAACTTCAATATGTAGGCCTTGATGCAGTATGATGCATTGGAGGACAGTTTTAC
>CAZOXN010000599.1:0-2396 GCA_964583655.1 uncultured Desulfarculaceae bacterium
GAACATCGTTCAGGCGATAGGCAGCGCCCTCATGGAGGAGATGGAGAGGGACCCCACTGTGGTGATCCTTGGAGAGGACGTGGGCAAGGAGGGCGGGGTCTTCAGGGTGACCGAGGGGCTCCAGGCCGCATTCGGGCCCCAGAGGGTGGTCGACACGCCCTTGGCTGAATCAGGCATCGTCGGGGTCGCCCTGGGCATGGCCATCAAGGGCCTGAGGCCGGTGGCCGAGATACAGTTCGAGGGGTTCGTCCCCCCTGCCCTGGACCAGATCATCTCCCATGTCTCCAGGATCCGCAACCGCTCCAGGGGGCGCTACACTGCCCCCATGGTCATCCGATTCCCGTACGGTGGAGGGATCCACGCCCCTGAACACCACTCGGACAGCAACGAGGCCCTCTTTGCCCACATCCCGGGCCTCAAGGTCCTGATACCTTCCACCCCTTACGATGCCAAAGGCCTCATGGTCTCGGCCATCCGCGATCCTGATCCTGTCATCTTCATGGAGCCCAAACGCATCTACAGGGCCATCCGCGAGGAGGTCCCTGACGGGGAGTACACGATCCCCATCGGCCAGGCAAGGCTGGTGAGGGAGGGGGGGGATGTCACGGTCGTCTGCTGGGGGGCCATGGGGAGGGAGGTCCTTCGAGCCGCCGAGATGGCGGAGAGAGAAGGGATAATGGCAGACGTGGTCGACCTCAGGACCATATCCCCCATGGACGAGGAGACGTTTCTCGCATCCGTGCGCAAGACCCACAGGGCCCTCATCGTCCATGAGGCTCCCAAGACTTGCGGGGTGGGGGCGGAGATCGCGGCCAGGATCAGCGAGAAGGCGATACTCCATCTGGAGGCACCTGTGGAAAGGGTGACGGGCTTCGACACCGTCTTTCCCCTCTCCAAGCTGGAGGACCATTACCTCCCCAGCCCGGAGAGGATATTGGATGGGATGAGAAAGGTGGCGGCTTTCTGAGGAATGCCTTCTTGGCCAGGCCCTCGCTCCTTGCCTTTCGCAAGGGATAATGGCTCAGGGCCCTCCGCGGAGCGTCTTCACTGGTTGGTCGTTCGTCGAGGGATTCCGTGGCCTGGGGAGGCTGGCGATAGATAAGAAATCTCAAGGGCACGTCAATTCCAGCTTGGTAGGGGGTCTTCATGGCCTACGAGTTCAAGCTCCCTGACCTCGGGGAGGGCCTCACAGAGGGCGAGATCGTCAAATGGTTGGTCAAGGTGGGAGACAGGGTCCAGGAGGGGCAGGTCTTCGTGCAGGTAGAGACGGACAAGGCCGTCATCGAGATCCCATCCCCCACCTCCGGTACCGTCCTGCGGATCCTGGCCGCTGAAGGAGAGGTCGTCCGGGTTGGACAAGTGATCATCGTCTTCGGAGATGAAGCCGAGGAACTGGACGGGTTCGTGGAGCCGGCGGGGGCAGGGCCTCGTCCCTCTGTGGGTGTGGTGGGAGAGTTGGAAGAGGCCGAAGAGGAGGCGCCCTCTCCCCCAGTGCCTCCAATGACCGCTTGGAGGTCCACCGAGCCCCTGGCCATGCCAGCAGTGAGGAGGCTGGCCAAGAAACTCGGGGTGGACCTGTCGTCCGTGAAGGGTTCGGGGCCAGGTGGCCGCATCACCGCTGAGGACGTGGAGCGGGCCTCCAGGGCCGAGACCCCTCAGCCATCAGAGGTGAGGGCGACCCGCAAGTACGACCTCTACGGTTTCATCGAGAGGGTCCCCCTCAGGGGGATGCGCAAGACCATCGCCAAGGCCATGGTCACCTCCAAGTACACGGCCCCTCACGTAACGGCCATGGACGAGGTCGATGCCACCCGGCTTGTGGCCCTGAGGGAGAAGGGGAAAGAAAAGGCGGCACAGAAAGGGGTGCACCTGACTTACATGCCGTTTGTGATCAAGGCAGTGGTCGCGGCCCTGCAGGACCACCCGTATCTCAATGCCAGTTTGGAAGAGGAGACAGAGACGATCGTCCTCAAGAAGTATTACAACATCGGGGTCGCGGTGGACACCAGAGAGGGTCTCATGGTCCCGGTGGTGAAGAACGCGGGGGAAAAGGGGATTCTCAAACTCGCCCAGGAGCTGGAAGCACTCTCGGAGAAGGCCCGATCCAGGACCATCGACCTCGCAGATCTGAGAGGCGGGACCTTCACCATCACCAATTACGGTGCAGTGGGCGGGCTGTACGGGACCCCCATCATCCATCACCCGGAAGTCGCCATCCTTGGCCTGGGCAGGATCGTGGAGAGGCCGGTGGTAGTCGCTGGAAGGGTGGAGGTCCGGAAGATCCTGCCCCTCTCCCTCTCCTTCGACCACAGGGTCGTGGACGGGGCAGAGGCCGCCCGTTTCATGAACACCCTGATCCGCTACCTGGAGGACCCGGACCTGATACTCCTCCAGGG
>CAZOXN010000600.1:0-2385 GCA_964583655.1 uncultured Desulfarculaceae bacterium
GGATAGCCAGGATGGGAGTCACCCGGACCTTTCAAAACATCGAGCTTTACCCTGGCCTGACCGTGCTGGAGAACCTCCTGGCGGCGCGCCACATCCACATGAGGCGGGGAACATTGTCCTGCGGTGTGTTCTGGGGTCCCGCCCTCAAGGAGGAGGTCAAACATCGAGAGGCCATCGAGCACGTCATCGACCTCATAGAACTGAAGAAGGTCAGAAAAAAACCCGTCAGCTCTCTCCCGTACGGTCAGCGAAAAAAAGTGGACTTGGCCAGGGCGATCTGCATGGACCCTGAGATCCTCTTGCTGGACGAGCCCATGGCCGGGATGAACGTGGAGGAGAAGGAGGATATCGCCAGATTCATCCTCGACATCTCAGAGTTGAAGCAGATCCCGATCGTCCTGGTGGAACATGACATGAACGTGGTGATGGACATCGCCGATAGGGTCGCGGTCCTGAACTTCGGCTGCAAGATCGCAGAGGGAAGCCCGGAGAGCATCAGGAGGAACGAATCGGTGATCCAGGCATATCTGGGAAAGGCTCATGTCGGGCGTTGAAAAGATCGCCGAAGCCGGGCTCGGGACTCGGGATCCCTTGGACACCCTGCCCAAGCTGTTGAGGGAGAACTATCGAAGGCACCCCCAAGAGATCGCCCTGCAGGAGAAGCACCTCGGGATATGGAGGACCTGCACTTGGAGGGATTACTACGAGAGGGTCAAGTATCTCTGCCTCGGTATGAAGGCCCTCGGGCTCGGAAGGCAGGAAAAGGTGGCCATCCTGGGGGAGAACAAACCAGAGTGGTACATCGCCGAGATCGCCGTCCAGGCGCTAGGCGCAATCGCGGTGGGCATCTTTCCCGATTGCGTGCCGGGCGAGCTCAGATTCTACCTGGAGCATTCCGGCTGCGTGATGGTCGTGGCCCATGACCAAGAACAGGTGGACAAGGTCCTCCAGATCAAGCAGGAGCTCCCACTCCTCAAGAGGCTCATCTATTGGGATCCCAAGGGGCTTTGGAACTACTCGGACGACATCTTGCTCAGTCTCGATCAGGTCATCGAGACGGGAAAGAAATACGAGGAGAGCCATCCCTCCCTGTTCGATGAGAGCATAGACCTGGGGAGCCCCGACGATGTAGCGGTGATCTGTTACACCTCGGGGACCACCGGAACCCCCAAGGGCGCCATGATGAACCAGCACTGGTTGGTGGAGGGGGCAAAGGCCTGGGGCAGCTCGGACCAGTGGGCCGGCAGGGGGTATCATTACCTCTCCTTCATCCCCCCGGCGTGGGGGACGGAGCAGCTCATCGGGGTTGCGGGCTCACTCCTCGGAGGCATAACGGTGAGCTTCCCGGAGGACGCGGAGACCGTCCAAGAGGACCTGCGAGAGATAGGCCCGGACATCTTGTTCTACGGCGCCAGGATGTGGGAGCTGGTGAGTCGGTCGATCCAGGCCAGGATCATGGATTCCACGCTTGTCCGGCGGGCCATCTACCGGATCTGCCTCTCCATAGGTATGGACGTGGCGAAGCGGCGTTCCGAGATGAAGGAGATCTCGGGTTACCGGCGTCTCCTTCACTTCGCTGCACGTCACGCCCTCTTCAGACAGCTGCTGGACAGGATAGGGCTCAGCCGGGTGAAGCTGGCTTACTCCGGAGGAGCGGCCATAAGCCCCGACATCATCCTCTACTTCCTGGCCCTGGGGGTGAGCATAAAGATGGTGTACGGGAGCACGGAACTGGGACTCGTGTCCATCCCGCGGCCTGGGGATGTCTTGCCCGAGACCTCGGGATCCGTGGTACCGTGGGCGGAGGTCAAGATCTCCGACGAAGGGGAGATCCTCGTGAGGAGCGAGCTTGCGTTTTGCGGTTATTACAGGGACCCGGTAGCCACAGCCAACAAGTTCGTGGACGGGTGGTATCGGACCGGCGATTTCGGCCACATGGACGACGAGGGACACCTGATCGTCATCGACCGTATGGAAGACCTGAAGCCGCTGGCCGGGGGGAAGAGATTCTCGCCCCAGTACATCGAGACCAGGCTCCGCTTCAGCCCTTTCATCAAAGACGCACTGGTGGTGGGAGGAGAGGACAAGGAATACGTCATATCCATCATAAACATCGATATCGATAACGTGGGGCGTTTTGCCGAAAAGAGAGGCGTTCCCTACACCACTTTCTCCGACCTCTCGCAGAAACCCGAGGTCATCGAGCTCATAAGGGGGGAGATCTTGAGGGTCAACCGTAGCTTACCGGATTATTCGCGAGTGAGGAGATTCGCCAACCTGCACAAGGAGTTCGACGCCGACGAGGCCGAGCTGACCCGCACCCGGAAAGTGCGCAGGGGGTTCGTGGAAGACCGGTACAGGGAGATCATAGAAGCGATCTACGGA
>CAZOXN010000601.1:0-2380 GCA_964583655.1 uncultured Desulfarculaceae bacterium
TCCCTGTACATCTCGGTGCAGAATACCTTGGCGGCCGAGGCGCTGAGGGTTGCCTCTGTCCTGTCGTTGTCCTGTGCCCAAGCCGCATAGTAGGCGATGGAGCGCGCACCCTCCACGTCCGTGAGGCACTCGGCGCACTTGTGCTTGATGGCCTGGAATGCACCGATGGGACGGCCGAACTGGACCCTGGTCTTGGCGTATTCCACTGCGATATCCAAGGCCCTCTGCCCGCCTCCCACCATGTCCAGGGCGTAGGCTGCATTCACGCGGTTCATCAGTCGGTCGAGCACCTCCGAGGCATCCCAGGCTCGCCCCAGCAGTGCATCTCCACCCAGCCGTGCCCCTGCCACAGTCACCTCCGAGAGCTGTGCCGTCTTGTCCACCGCCACCAAGGGGGTCACCCGGACATGGTCTTTCCCTGGCTGGACCAAGACCAGGCACGGTCCCTCTTGGCCCTCGGCGGCGAAGAGGATGAAGTCAGCCTCACACGCGTCGGTGACGAAGAGCTTCGTCCCTTCCAGGAGGATGGAGTCCGAGGAGACCGTGGCCCGTGACCCCATGCGGTCCAGGTCGTAGAGGGTCTCAGGCTCGGCCCAGGCCACTGTCCCCTTGAGCCCGCCTGAGGCGATCTTGGGCAGGCACTCCTTTGCCTGGTCGTCTGAACCGGCCAGTCGGATCGCCTCGCCGAAGAGGATCACGGTGGAGATGAAAGGGCCTGGCAACAAGGCCCTGCCCATCTCCTCCAAGATAACCGCCAGGTCCACGAAGGTGAGCCCCATCCCACCGTGCTCCTCCGGGATCAGGATCCCCGTCCAACCCAGCTCGGCCATGCGCTGCCAGAGCCGAGGACCCGTAAGGGCGTCTCCCTCTGCCACCTGTCTGACGAAGGAGATCCCGCACTCCTTGTCCAGGAAGCGGCGGGCGGATTGGCGCAGCAGCTCCTGTTCCCCCGTGAAAGTGAAGTCCATGGCCCCTCCCTCAGTGGGATCCCCTGCCAGGGTCCTTGGGCAGCCCCAAGACGCGCTCGCCCACGATGTCCTTCTGGATCTCCGAGGTCCCCTGCTCGATGGTGTTGCCCTTGGCCCGGAGGAAATGCCCCAGCCACCTTCCAGCTCCCACGGCGTGTTGGGAAGTGCCCTCCAGTTGGTGATAGGGCCCGAGGATGTCCACGGCCACCTCCGTCATCCTCTGATGCATCTCGCTCCAGAAGAGCTTTCCTATGGATCCCTCGGGGCCGGGCATCTCCCCTCTGGCCAGCTTGGACATATTGCGGTATCCGTTGTAGCGCATCACACAAAGATCCACGTAGCACCGAGCCAACCTCTGGCGGACCAAGGGGTCCTTGGAGGCCGGGATGCCGTTGATCCGAAAGCCCTTGGCCATCTCGACCATCTCCTCGTATTCCTTCATGAAGGCCGAGGCCATGGCCACTTCCCCTAGGTAGCGCTCGTGTCCCAATGTGGTCAAGGCCACCTTCCAGCCATCTCCCTCCCTCCCCACCATCATGGCGGCAGGTACGCGAACCTCGTCGAGGAAGATCTCGTTGAATTCCGGGTCCCCTGCGATGTTTCTTATGGGACGCACCTCCACCCCTGGAAGGTGCATGTCCAGGAGGAAGAAGCTGAGCCCCCGGTGTTTCGGGACGTGGGCATCGGTCCTGGCCACGAGGATGCACCAGTCAGCCACGTGGGCGAAGCTGTTCCAGATCTTCTGGCCGTTGATGACGTAGTGATCCCCATCCTTCACAGCTCGGGCGTTGAGGTTGGCCAGATCCGAGCCCGCATTGGGCTCCGAGAACCCTTGGCACCATATGATGTCTCCGTTGAGGGTCTTGGGGAGGAACTCCCTCTTCTGCTCCTCGTTGCCCCACGCGAATATGGTGGGCGCCGCCAGCCCCAGGGAGATGATCTGACACATCCCCATGGCGTGGATGTAGATGGGACCTGTGAGTTCGGACACGATGAGGTTCTCCATGACCGTGCCCTGCGCACCGCCATACTCCTTCGGGAAGTTTATGCCTGCATACCCTGCATCGAAGAGGGCCCTTTGAAACCTCCTGTACTCCGAGGCCTTCCCCTCCCAGGTGCTTGGCGGGCGATATTCGCTGGTGCCGAACCCGGCAGGCGCATTGTTGGAGAGCCATGAGAGGAATCCCTCACGGAAGGCCTCCTCCGCGGGTGTGTAACGAAAGTCCATGCCTTCCCCTCCGGGACATCTAGTGTCAGTCGTTGTGCGCCGCCGCTGGTCCCAGATCGAGATCCGCGGGGCCATCTCGGGGCCTTCCACTGGCCCCAGGGCGAGGGAAGGCCACTTGGCACCGAGGTCCACGGTCCAGCAGCGCCCACGATCCAGGGACAACTGGCCACGACCCAGGACCTGT
>CAZOXN010000602.1:0-2370 GCA_964583655.1 uncultured Desulfarculaceae bacterium
TCTCTCACCTCAGCCGGTTCCTCACCGGGGTGGAGATCCACCCAGGGGCCAGGATCGGGCGGCGACTCTTCATCGACCACGGCGCTGGGGTGGTAATCGGAGAGACAGCGGAGATAGGCGACGACTGCCTCCTTTATCAAGGGGTGGTCCTGGGAGGGACAAGCCGCGAGAAGGGCAAACGGCACCCCACCTTGCGCGACCGGGTGGTAGTAGGGGCCGGGGCAGTGGTCCTCGGGCCGATACTCTTGGATCGTGGATCCCGTGTGGGGGCCGGATCGGTGGTCATAAGGTCTGTTCCTGAAGACAGCACCGTGGTGGGGATCCCTGCTCGAGTGGTGGGAGACGGGACAGTTCCAGCCGAGGAACTGCAGCACGGTCTTCTCCCGGATCCGGTGGCCGCGGCCATCCAGGGGCTTCAGTCCGAGGTCCATGCCTTGAGACAGACGATCCAGTTGCTGGAGGAGAGAATGGCCGGAGAGCTGGAGGGAGAAGCGGGATCTGGGCCAAGGGAGTCCTTGCGACGAAGACCTTGCGCCTCAGGGGTTTGACCTGGACAGGCCCATTGCGGTATCATCCATACGAGAGGCGCCCGTCCTGGGCGTCGTTGTTTTGGGAGACCTCCCGGGAAAGGCAGGTGATGACGATGGGATGGATCATGCATGGGCCCCTGGGCGGGGCAGCGAGAAGGAACAGAGAGGGAGATATTGAAGACCGCTCGTGGAATCCGATGGGGGCCCGGTTTCCCATCGCACAGGACCGCTCGGCAAACCGGAGGGAGTCATGCCCAAGACCATTGAGGAGATCAACGAGAGGATCCGCAAAGGCAAGGCCGTCGTTGTGACGGCCGAGGAGATCATCGAACTGGCCAAGCAAAGGGGGGCGAAGCGCGCTGCCCAAACGGTGGATGTGGTCACCACCGGGACCTTCGCCCCCATGTGCTCTTCAGGGGCCTACTTCAACATCGGCCACACCAAGCCGCGCATCAAACTGGGAGGGGGCCAGGTGACCCTAAACAAGGTCCCTGCGTACACTGGCTACGCAGCCGTGGACCTGTTCCTCGGGGCCACGGCAATACCCGATGACGACCCGCGAAATCAAGTCTACCCCGGAGAGTTTCGGTACGGCGGCGGTCACGTGATCCACGATCTTGTGGCCGGCAAGGCGGTCCGTTTGGAGGCCCGTGCCTACGGGACGGACTGCTACCCCAGGAAGCGGCTCGACCTCAACATTCGCCTCGAGGACATGAACGAGGCCATCCTCTTCAATCCCAGAAACGCCTATCAGAATTACAACGTAGCGGTGAATCTCTCCAACCGTGTCATCTACACCTACATGGGCACCTTACGGCCGAGGTTGGGCAATGCCAATTACTGCAGCGCAGGGCAGCTCTCCCCCCTCATGAACGATCCCATGTACAAGACCATAGGGATAGGGACCAGGATCTTCCTCGGGGGTGGAGTGGGATACGTTATCTGGAACGGCACCCAGCACAACCCTGGGGTGCCACGCACAGAGAGGGGCGTGCCCAAGGCCGGGGCTGGGACATTGGCCCTCATCGGCGACCTGAAGCAGATGGATCCTAACTGGTTGAGAGGTGTCTCCTTCATCGGGTACGGGGCCAGCATGGCCGTCGGGATTGGCATACCCATACCTATTCTCAACGAGGAGATCCTGGAGTATACCCGGGTCACTGACGAGGAGATCTGGGCCCCTGTGGTCGACTACAGCGAGGCCTATCCCAATCGCAGCCCTGAGACCCTGGGATCGGTCAACTATGCTCAGCTTCGAAGCGGCACCATCTCCCTCAACGGCAAGGAGGTGCCAACGGCCAGCCTATCGAGCTATGTCAGGGCAAGACAAATCGCCAAGCTCCTCAAGGGGTGGATAGAGGAGGGCATCTTTCTCCTCACCGAGCCAGTGGCTCCTATCCCTGGGCCGGACAGCGGATATCAGTTCAAGCCCTGCAAAGAGAAGCAGGCCCAGTGAGAGGAAGAGGGGGGACGCGATGACGAAGGGTGATCCTTGGCTCCCCTTCCAGGAGGTCATGAACGACCCCTTGAAGTGGGCCCGATCGTGGAAGGAGCGCACAGGGCAGAAGGTCATTGGACATCTACTCCCGGACGTGCCAGAGGAGCTCATCCACGCCGTGGGGGCCCTCCCGCTGGCCATAGAAGGGGCAGCGGTTCAGCCGTCTCACGCACAAGCATCGATACCTGGATACTCCTGCTCCCATGCCATGGGGGCGTTGGAAATGGGCCTGTCCGGCCAGCTAGGTTTCCTCGACGCCATGGTCATCCCGTATGTGTGCGACACCACCAGGAACCTCTTTCACATCTGGGACCATCGAGTCCAGGGCATGGCTAACGAGTT
>CAZOXN010000603.1:0-2370 GCA_964583655.1 uncultured Desulfarculaceae bacterium
CAGGATACAATGATCTTGTCATGACGGACAACACGCAACCATACGATCAGGGGCACCTGTTGGACGCGGCCATGAGGTTGTTCTTTTTCAGGAATCAGCGCCCCCCGTCGGTTCGGGAGTTGAGCGAAGCTATCGACCTCTCCCCGGAGATGGGCCATTACTTTTTCAACCGTCTGTCCCGGCTGGGGGTCATCGAGATCGTGGAGGCGGCCTTCGAGGAGAGGGTCTATCTGAAGGACCACCTCAAGCTCGAGGAGCTCCCCAGGGAGGAGAGGTTATCGAGCTTGGAGGCTGAGGTCCAAAGGCACCTGGAGGAGAGCCAGAGACATCAAGAGGAGCTCCAAGAGATGCAGAGGTCCCATCAGGAAAGGAAGAAGGACCTGTTCTCTGACCTGGAACGTCAGCTCAAAGAGGGGCTCAAGAGGAGGAAGAACCCGCTGGACGAGCTCTGATTGACCCAGGGGAATGCCCCAGGAGGGCATCCCTCAGCTCCCCGGGGGCCCCGTGCGGCCCTGCCGGAAGGGCTCGGTCCGACCTCCTTCCGGGGGGCCGGTAGACGGCCCCAGCGACTATCGGTCCAAGGAGCCGAGCCTCGGTCCCGACGGTGGCCACTCGGACCCGATCCCATCTGGGAGGGTAGAGGAGATGGTTCAAAAGATTCGCATCGCGTTTCTCGGGTGGGATGAGTGGGCCGGGTGTCTGGTGGAGGACTGGGCGGCGCGTCGCACGGACATAGAGGTCGTGGGCGTGGTTTGCGAAGACCCTGGGGGGGGATGCCCTGCTTCGAACCTCTCCCTCCCGTCAGTGCAAGATGTCTCCTGCCTCGAGGGGATGGGGCAGGTGACGCTTCTGCTGGACCTTCGAGAGGCAGGGGTCCCAGAGCCTGCTGGTCTTCCGCGAGGGACGATTTGGGTCCCGCCGGAAGTCACGGAGGTCCTGCGCGGCCTCTGTATCCAGAACCGGGAACTGGTCAGGTACATGGGGGTGGTGGAGACCGCCAGGGACGCGGTGGTCACCATCGATGAGTCCCACAGGATCCTCTTCTTCAACAGGGCCGCTGAGGCCATGTTCGGTTTCACCAAGGAGGAGGTCATCGGCCAGGACCTGAACCTGATCATCCCATCGCCCCACAAGGAGCGTCACAAGGAATACGTCAGGCGATACGTGGAGACACGGCGTGGCCGTTTCATCGACCACACGGTGGATCTGACCGCCGAGAGGCGATCGGGGGAGGAATTCCCCATAAGCATCTCGTTCTCCGTGGCCGAGGAGGGAGGGCACCTCCTGATGACGGCCATCATGCGCGACACCACCGAGCTGAAGGCCCTGGAACAAAAAGCCATCCAGAACGAGAGGATGGCCACCCTGGGAGAGGCCCTCTCCTTCGTCACGCATGAGATCCGAAACCCCCTGATCATCATCGGTGGATTTTCACGGAAACTCGTCCGATCCGAGTCCCTCCAAGGCGAGGACAGGGGACACCTCGAGGTCATCGTCAAGGAGGTCCAGAGGTTGGAGGGGCTCTTGACAGAGATACAGGACTTCGTCAAGCCGATGCGGCTGGAGAGGAAGAGCCTGAGGCTGGGCCCGTTCCTAGAGGAGCTGGTGAGTTCTTTCAGGGGCGCTGCGGCCTCGCCCGAGGTGGAGTTCTCCGTGGAGGTGATGGGCGACCCCCTCATCTCTGCCGATGAGGACCGCTTGAGGCAGGTGATCATAAACCTGATCAAGAACTCCTTGGAGGCCATTCCTGGCAGGGGCAGGGTTGTCACCAGGGCCTGGGAGAGGGAGGGGGTTGCCTACGTGGAGATCCGGGATACCGGGGAAGGGATCCCCAGCGAGCGCCTGGAGCAGATCTTCCACCCCTTCGTCACCACCAAGAAGGGAGGCTCCGGCCTCGGGCTGCCTCTGTGCAGAAAGATAGTGATGGAGCACCATGGGGAGATAACCATCACCAGCGAGCCACATAAGGGGACGAGCGTCCTGATCTCTTTTCCTGCCGTCGCCACGGATGAGGCCTTCTCAGGCGAGGGGTAATCGGCCACAAGGGTTGCTGGCATATCCCTTCGCTACAAGTCTCCGCCAATGCGCCCAGAGAAACGCCGCCACGCCGTGGTCGGTTACGAGGAGGGTAGCCCGATCAACCACCTGCGATGGGAGGGAAGACGCTCACCCTGTCCCCTTCTGAGAGCCGCTCATCCCTGCCTGCGTGGACTCCGTTGACCAGTAGTATCTTCGGGTCGCTCGGTGGGATGTTCAACTGCTCCAGCAGGTCACCCAGAGTGCCTCCCTCGGCAATGGCCACCGTGGCGCTCGGCGCCCCGGGCACAGGCATGTACGACCTGAGATGCCCGAACAGCCTGACCTCCACAC
>CAZOXN010000604.1:0-2367 GCA_964583655.1 uncultured Desulfarculaceae bacterium
AAGGCCCACGTGGACTCCGTGGTGGTGGGGGAGGCCGAGGCGCTGTGGGGAGCCGTCGTGGAGGATGCCAGGAGGGGCCGTCTGAGGCCTTTGTACAAGGCGGATGGGCACCCTGACCTGTGCGGCCTGCCGCGTCCCCGGATGGACCTGCTGAAGGCCGATGCCTATGACCAGGTGGCCTGCGTGCAGACCACCAGGGGCTGCCCATTTCAGTGCGACTACTGTTCAGTCTCCAGGTTCTTCGGTCGCACGTACAGGACCAGGCCGGTGAACGAGGTGATTCAAGAGGTGGAGGCCCTCGGACAGAGATTCGTGGCATTCGTGGATGACAACATCGTCGGGGATCCGCGACACGCCAGGGAGCTCTTCGAGGCCTTGAGGCCCCTCGGGATAAAGTGGGGGAGCCAAGCGAGTCTTACCATCGCTCAGGACCCAGAGCTGCTCCGGCTGGCGGCCAAGAGCGGTTGCTACTCCCTCTTCATAGGGATCGAGTCGTTGGATCCGGAGAACTTGGAAGGGGTGCACAAGCGCGTCAACCGCGTTGAACAGTACGAACGGTCCCTGAGGGCCATCAGGGATAACGGCATCATGGTGGTGGGGAGCTTCATCCTGGGTCTGGACAACGATGACGAGGGTGTGTTCGAGCGCACGCTGAGGTTTTGTGAGAAGAACGAGATCGAATTGCCAGTCTTCTTCGTCCTGACGCCCCTGCCGGGGACACCTCTGTATCGCCGCATGGAGGCACAGGGGAGGATCCTGACAAAGGACTGGGGGATGTACGATGGGATGCATGTGGTCTTCAGACCCAACCTGATGAGCCCCGAGACCCTCCAGAGGGGATTCCAGTGGCTGTGCCAGGAGGCCTTCTCTTGGCGCTCCATCGGGAGGCGGATCCTCCTTCATCCGCGGCGCAGGGTGATACCGCAGATGGGGCTCAATCGGGCGTTTCGCCGCATCGCCCGCCGCGTCCCAAAAGGGGATCTGAGCCCCCTCGGGCGCATCCTTCGGACCCTCAACGACGCAATTCCCATCCGGGACATGCGCAACCTGCTGCCAACCTTCCCTGAAGAGGCACTGGAGAAGGGGAAATCCTGGGTGCGGGATACCTATGGGGTGCTCAAGATCCAAGCAGTGTACCATGAATCCTTGAGGACGATCTACTTCAAGCTGGAAGGGGCCATGGACCTGACCTCCGCCAAGGCCCTCATCAGAAAGGTCACCAAGGCCTTGGCGTGCGGGGAGAAGATAGTGATCGATTTCGAGAAGGTCCATCACCTCTCACCAAGAGCGGCGAACCTCTTGATCAGGGAAAACCTGGACAGGATTGTGCTCTGGAAGAGCCGCATTCGACTGGTGAACCTCACGGACAGGGTCCAGGGGATGCTGGGCAATCTCACCTCCTTGCTGGAGCAGACCAAGATCCTCGAAACCGGGCCATTGGCCCCGCAGGGGCATTAGGTCCCTCGCGCGCGAGAGGCAGCGACGTGGGCCATCTCCTTGCGTACCGGTGGCAGGTGAGCCCCTCGTCGCCGATGGGCTTTGGGCCGGGAATGACACCGAGATACATGGGGTGAAGGCCGCTCACAACTGGCCACTGACGGTGGACCACCTCTGTGGCTGCCAAGGGCCGCATTAGGAGGGTCGGGATGGGAACGAAGAAGAGGGTCAGTAAGAAGAGTTTCGGAGCGCAGATGATGGCCCTCCGTAGGGAGGCTGGGATATCTTACGAGACATTGGCGAACGAGACCGGCTGCTCGGTGGAGAGGTTGGAGCGCATCGAGAAGGATGAGGTGTTGCCCACGGTCTCGGAGGTAATAAGGATCTCCAAGGCCCTCTCGGTGGATCCCGGTTCCTTCCTCAGCGCGGAGGAGGAAGAGGAGGCCCAGAAGAGGAAGATAGAATCCTACCGCAAACGCACAGAGGCCTATGCCTACACCCCATTGACCCCGGGTGCCAGGACCAAACACATGAAGGCCTTCCTGGTGAACATCGAGCCTCATTCGGACCACCAGATGGTGGAGTACCAACACGAGGGGGAGGAGTTCATATATGTCCTGAAAGGGACCCTCGATATCCAGATCGGGGACCACAGGCAGACGCTTGGACCCGGTCAGAGCATCCACTTCAATTCGGCCATAAGGCACCAACTTCGCAACGTGAGCGAGGTCCCCATGGAGCTGATAGTGGTGGTCTATACCCCTTGAGGGGGGGCGAGCGGTCCAGGACCGACAGAGGGTGCGGCAATGCCTTTCCGGCTCACAGGCGAACAGCAGATGATCCAACTCATGGCCAGGGACTTCGCCCGCAAGGAGATCGAGCCTGTGGCAGCCCGGCTGGACAGGGAGGCCATCTTCCCGTGGGAGATCC
>CAZOXN010000605.1:0-2343 GCA_964583655.1 uncultured Desulfarculaceae bacterium
CCTGCAGGATCTCCCTGGCCTGCCTGATCTCGCTCACCCCGGAGATCATGGGGAACATGATCCGGACCTTTCCATGAGCGCTCGCCCTGAGGATCGCCCTGAGCTGGACCTTGAAGATCTCCCTCTCCCGCAGCGAAAAACGGATGGCCCTCAGGCCCATGGCCGGATTGCCCTCCTCCAGGCCACCGGCCTGGGAGGCCAGTTTATCCCCACCGATATCCAGCGTACGGATGGTCACCCAACCCGGACAGATACGCTCCACCACCTCGCGATACGTAGCGTA
The DNA here is from genome assembly GCA_964583655.1 of uncultured Desulfarculaceae bacterium. Lineage (GTDB taxonomy): Bacteria > Desulfobacterota > Desulfocorpusculales > Desulfocorpusculum > Desulfocorpusculum > CAZOXN01. The sequence goes on from CAZOXN010000605.1 coordinate 284, forward strand.
GTGCTCCTCCTCCGCCGGCAATTCCTTTCGGTTGAGATACAAAAACTCGGTCCTGTAAAGGCCGATCCCCTCCCCACCGTGGCCTAACACTGAGGGGACCTCGTCAGGCATCTCGATGTTGGCGCGAACCAAGACCTTGTGCCCGTCGAGGGTCTCGCCGGGGAGTCGGCCGTATGCCAGGAGCTCCTCCTTGACCACCCGGAAGTGGCTTCTTCTTTCTAGATAGTCCTCCATCACCTCCGGGGCAGGATCCACCACCACCATCCCCCTGACGCCGTCGACGATGATGGTGTCTCCCGTCTGAACCGACTCTGTGATCCTCTCCAGGGCGACCACCGCCGGGATCTGCAGGGAACGGGCCAGTATGGCGGTGTGGGACGTGCGACCTCCCATGTCCGTGACAAAGGCCTTTATCACGTCTTTCTTCATCTGGGCGGTGTCCGCTGGAGAGAGGTCATGGGCCACCACTATGACCTCTCCTTGGATTTGAGAGATGCTCTCTTGCCTCTCCCCCCTGAGGTGTCGCAGGATGCGCTGCCCAACGAAGTCCAGGTCAGCGACCCTGCTGCGCAAGTACTCATCCTCTGCCTTCATCAACACGGTGCGAAAGCCATCCAAGGCCTTGCTCAAGGCCCACTCGGCGTTTATCCTCTCCTGCCTGATGGTACTGAGGGTGACCTGGAGTAAGGTCCGGTCCTGCAACATCCGGATGTGGGCATCGAGTATGTAGAGGTGCTCTTCCATCACCGTATCCCGCATCCGGTTTCTGATCTCGTGCAGCTCTTCTTGGGACTTTCGGACGGCTTCCTTGAAACGATCCATCTCTTCCGGGACATGGCTATCGTCGAGCAAGGAAAAACGGGGGATCTCGACCTTCCTTCGATCGACGAGATAGGCCTTTCCGATGGCTATCCCAGGGGAGACAGCCACCCCGTTGAGGATCCTGTTTGCCGCCACCTTGCGGGCCATCAATCCTCCTCTTGGAACTTGGATTCGATAAGGGCACCCAAGGCCTGCACGGCCTCCTCTGCGTCCCTCCCACGTGCCTTGACTATGACCTGGCTCCCGCAAGCCGCAGCGAGCAAGGTGATCCCCATGATGCTCTTGGCATCTACCTCCAAGCCGTCCTTGGCGAGAAACACATCCGAGTCAAACCGGCTGGCCACCCTCACGACTTTGTTAGCGGCCCTTAGGTGTATCCCCAAACGATTTCTGACGGTGTATGCTCGCTCGCAGACCTTCAATGACACTTCCAAAACAAAAGGGAACGGGCAACTGATCCCCCGACCCTTGGCATGCGATCCAGTATCTCACTTGTATCAAAAAAAGACATCCTGGTCAACGAACCGAATTGAGCCGAGATCGCTCCAGAGTGGTCAGGACTTCCCCGCGCCAAGCGATTGTGCCGTCCACATGCTTTGCTATACGTGACGAAGCAAGCGATTGCGCGTGGGACGGCCTGGATGTAGGAAACAGGAGCTTCACCCCAGCCTGCAAATTCGATCTCGGGCGGGGATGAACCCCGCCCCTGCCACTCTTGCTGACTTCCGGCGTCCTGTATAGATGACCTATCCTCGACCTTGTCAATCCCGTAAAGAGCCAGAAAATGCCCTTAGGTCTCATGCCGGCGGAAGCCGGGCTCCAGCCGTCTCAAAGCCTTACAGAATACCTGCCCCTCTGCCGGACTGGATCCGGGATCCACCGGTCTTGCGACTTCTTGCGAAGTCACCAGCCTCGACATGGGGCCGAACAACCGAAGGAAAGCAAGCAAAAACGAGCAACAACACGCCGGGAACGGATAGGCTCAGCCCCTGGTCCCTTTGTAATCGAGAAGCGCCCTGTAAACGGACTTGCGCGGGATGCCGGACTCCTCGTGGATCAGTCGAACCACCTCTTTCTCTCCCAGGCCACAACGTCTTACCAAGAACTCGACCCTTTCACGGAGACCTTCCAAGGAGTGCGCCTCCCCCACATGCCCCTGAACCAGGAGGGTGACCTCGCCCAGGATGGTCCGCCCTTTGACCCAATTAAGCAGCTCCGCCACGCTTCCCCTCTTGACC
>CAZOXN010000606.1:0-2341 GCA_964583655.1 uncultured Desulfarculaceae bacterium
AGGGAACACATCGGCCCATCTGGCCATGGGCGTGGGTTACAACAGCGGCTTTGCCAACGGTCAGAGCATGGTGTTCGGGTACGCCGCGGCAAGGCACATGGCCAAGGACGGTTCGTGAGGCCCGGAGGGGCTCAGGGTTGCTGGAGAGGGGGTCGGGGGAAGATCGAGATGTTGCCATTGCCAGTGAGCAAGATCAGCGAGAAGGCGTTCAGGATCTACACGGATCAGGGCAAGAGCGTCATAGAGATCGAGAGGATGTTCAGGGACAAGGACCGGCTCTGCATGGAGGGGCGCCTGATGGGTCAGTTCGACACCACGGTGCACGTGAAGGTCGACGATTTCTTCAAGATGATACCCATGATCCTGAGGCCATCTCCCCTGAGCTTCATGATGCTCTCGCCTATCTACTGGATCATGAAGAGGCTCTCCTCCAAGCGAAGCGGGGCAAGGGGCGCCAAGGGGCCAGGGACATGACCGGACGAGGAGAAATGGTGGTCACCACCATGTGTGCGAGCCATTGCGGGGGGAACTGCCTCCTCAAGGTCCATGTCGAGGCAGGGGTGATCACCCGTGTGGAGACGGATGATGGCCATGAGCCCCAGCTCAGGGCGTGCCAGAGGGGGCGTGCCCTGAGACAGAGGGTGTATGCCCCTGATCGCATCCTGCACCCACTGAAGCGGGTGGGAGAAAGGGGTGAGGGGAGATTCGAGCGGATCTCCTGGGACGAGGCCCTGGATACAGTGGGGGCCGAGCTTCGGCGGGTAAAGGAGACCCACGGACCCATGTCCATACTCTATCTCCCCATGGCCGGCGACCTGGGTGCCCTGCACACTGTCATGGTGGGCCACAGGCTCCTGGCCTTGGCCGGCGGGTACACGACATGGTGGGCGGCGACCTCCTTTCAGGCGGGGATAATGTCCGAGTATTACACCTATGGGACGATCTGCTGCTCCAGCTCCCGTGACAGCCTTCTGCATTCCCGCCTCATCATAGCCTGGGGGTGGGACCCGGCCAAGACCATCCAGGGGACCAACACGAGCTGGTACCTGGCAAGGGCCAAAGAGGCGGGGACCAAGATCGTGGCGGTCGATCCGTTCTACAACGAGACAGCTGCCGCCTTTGCCCAGGAGTGGATACCCATCAGGCCGGGGACGGACGCGGCCATGCTGATAGCCATGGCCTACGTGATCATAGAGAAAGACCTCCAGGATGGAGCGTTTCTCGACCGGTACACGGTGGGCTTCGACAGATTCAAGGATTATGTCCTCGGGGTGGAGGACGGGACGCCCAAGACCCCGACCTGGGCCGAAGCCATAACCGGCGTGCCGGCCTCCACCATCGAGAGGCTGGCCGTGGAATACGCCCTCGCGAAACCTGCGGCCCTCATGGCAGGCATTGGCCCTGGCCGCACGGCATTCGGGGAACAATATCACCGCGCAGCCAGCGTGCTGGCCGCCATGACCGGCAATGTGGGGGTCCTGGGGGGTGACGCTGGAGGCAGGGCCTGGGTGTCGGTGGTTGGAGGATATCCTTACAGGGTGGGATTGGGAAGCGGGCTGCCGTTCGCCCGAAATCCCATCGACGACCTCGCCACTTGGGACGGCGTCTTCCTGGGCAAGATGCATCCCAGGATACACTACGCCAAGATGGCCGACGCCATCTTGAAGGGCAGGGCCGGAGGATACCCCGCAGATTACAAGCTGGCCCTCATCGTCAACTGCAACTATGTCAACGCCCTTCCGAACACGAACAAGACGGTCAGGGCCTTGAAATCCCTCGAGTTCATCGCTGATGTCGAGCAGCACATGACAGCGACTGCGAGGTACGCGGACATCATCCTTCCCAGTTCCACGTACGTGGAAAGAGAGGACATAGTCCCTGGGGCCGTGAACGGGTACTACGGATTCCAAAGAAAGATCATCGAACCCTTGGGCGAGTCCATGCCGCACAACGAGATATTCAAGGCGCTGGCCGAGAGGATGGGGATATTGGATTACGACACCCAGGGCGAAGAAGAGAGGCTCAGGTCTGCAGTGGCCAAGGCCCAGATCCCGGACTACGAGGCCTTCAAGGAGAAGGCAGTCTACTGGGTGCCGAGGAGTGGGCCGTACGTGGCCTTCAAAGACCAGATCGAGGACCCTGAGGATCACCCGTTTCCCACCCCGTCCGGGAAGATAGAGATATATTCCGAACGCCTGGCAGCCATGAACGACCCGCTGCTTCCCCCTGTCCCCAAGTACATCGAGGCATGGGAGGGGGCCAATGACCCCCTGGCCCGGAAGTACCCCATCCAGCTAGTCACCCCTCACGACAGGAGAAGGGCCAACGCCCAGTTCGACAC
>CAZOXN010000607.1:0-2338 GCA_964583655.1 uncultured Desulfarculaceae bacterium
GACTATTACCTTGGGAAAAGGACCCTGATAGTGGGAGATGTCAACACGGGCAAGACCACCCTGACCAGGGAGATCCTCCATGCCATGTGCGAGAGGGGATGGGGAAGGAAGATCCTGGTACTGGATCTCGCCCCGAGGATCCCCACTGGGCTGGCCCTGAAGGCAGGGCTGGAGGGGGTGGGGGGACGGCTCCTTGTTCCAGAAGGGAGTCATGCCTTGTACTTGAGGCCTAAAGTGGTGCCGCCCAGGCTCTCTGCCAAGACTCAAAAAGAGGCGCTAGCCCTGGCAGAGGGCAACCGACGGGCCATAGAGGAGGCCATGGGGAAGGCGGCACGCAGGCAGAGGGAAATCCTGTTCCTCAATGACTTGAGCCTTTACCTCCAGGCAGGCTCTGCCCTGAAGTTGAGCGATTTCTTGGATGGGTTCAGCACTGTCGTGGCCAATGGGTACATGGGGGAGCGGCTGGGTGGCGGGGAGATCTCCACCAGGGAGATCTCCGAGATGGAGGCCCTCCTCCCCTCCTTTGACCTGGTGGTCCGACTGGGCGGATCCGGGGAGATCCGGGTGCAGGCCCGTGGAGAGAGCCTTTCTTCTCTGGCCAAAGGGAAAGGAGCGGATCCATGAAGAGAGTCCTCACCATAGCAGGCTCTGACTCCGGAGGGGGGGCAGGCATCCAGGCCGACTTGAAGACCATCACGGTCCTGGGCGGGTACGGCATGAGCGTCATCACGGCCCTCACGGCCCAGAACACGGTGGGGGTCCACGCAGTGCATCTGGTGCCGGCGGATTTCATCCGAGGGCAGATGGATGCGGTCCTCTCGGATATCGGGGCAGACGCAGCCAAGACAGGGATGCTCGGTACACCGGAGATAGTCCGGGAGGTGGCAAGGGGCATAGAGGCCCATGGAGTGAGACTCCTGGTGGTGGATCCGGTGATGGTTGCCAAGAGCGGGGATTCGCTCCTCTCGGAAGAGGCCGTCGAGACCCTGTGTCGTGATCTCCTGCCCCTGGCCTATGTGGTCACTCCCAATCTCCCCGAGGCGGCCAAGCTCACGGGGATCCAGGTAAGGGACCTGGAAGAGATGGAAGAGGCTGCCCGTATGATCCACGCCATGGGGCCCCGTCACGTGGTGGTCAAGGGGGGGCACCTGAAGGGAGAGGCCGTGGATCTCCTCTTCGATGGGGAATCGACTCATCTATTTCGCGGCCCCCGGTTGGCTGGACGCAACACCCACGGCACAGGCTGCACCTTCTCCGCGGCCTTGGCCACGCTTCTGGCCCAGGGAGAACCGGTGCACGAGGCCGTGGCAGGTGCAAAGCGGTTCGTAGCAAGGGCCATAGCCACCGGGCTCGCCTTGGGCAGGGGTTGCGGCCCTACCAATCCATACTCAGAGATACTGAGGTGGAAGGAGAGAGAGGGGGTGCTGGAGGAGCTTCGCCTGGCACTCCAGAGGCTAGAGGCAGAACCGTTGGGCCATCTGATCCCGGAGGTGCGATCCAACCTGGGATATGCCCTCCCGGGCGCACAGGACCACCTCGAGGTGGCCGCGATCCCGGGCCGGATAACCGAGGTCGGGCAAAGGATCGTGGCCTTCAAGGACCCGGCCTTCGGCGCATCGCGCCACATAGCCCGCGTGATCCTCTCTGCCATGCGCCATGACCCCAGGATGCGCTCCGCCATGAACATCCGCCTGGGCCAAGATGTCCTGGAGGCATGCGTCAAGGCCGGGCTCAGGCTCGCCAAGTTCCATCGGAGGGAAGAGCCCAAGGAGGTCAAGGAGAGGGAGGGCTCGACCCTGGAGTGGGGGACCGACAGGGCCATCTCGGCACTGGGCGAGGTGCCCGATGCGGTCTACGACGAAGGGGACGTGGGCAAGGAGCCGATGATCCGCGTCCTCGGCCAGGGGCCCTTGGAGGTAGTGAAGAAGGTCATCGCCATTGGGAAAGGAGGCTCACCATGGCAGGGATAGAACCCACCGCAGAAGGCGAGAGGAATCTCAGGGGCATCGACTTCTTTTTCCTCTGGGCAGGGGCTGCCGTCTCCTTGGCAGAGATCTGGGCCGGTGGGTTGCTGGTCCCGTTGGGCTTCGTATCCGGCCTCTTGGCCGTGCTCGTCGGTCACCTCATCGGCAATACCCCCCTCGCTCTAGGCGGCATCATCGGGAGCCGCGCAGGGATCCCCTCCATGGTGAGCGTGAGGCCATCCTTTGGGATCCGGGGCTCTTACTTCGCCTCCATCCTCAACGTGATACAGCTCGTGGGCTGGACCGGGGTGATGCTATGGATCGGAGGCCAGGCGGCCCAGGCCGTCTGGGGGTTCCCAGGGTGGGGCTTCAGG
>CAZOXN010000608.1:0-2337 GCA_964583655.1 uncultured Desulfarculaceae bacterium
GCCCAGGGATCCGAGGAGGGCAAGGAGATGACCATGAATCCTCCGCCGAAGATATTGCTCGTGGACGACGAGGAACGGTTCAGGATGACCACCGGACGGCTATTGGGGGTCAGGGGGTTCGATGCCGTGCCTGTGGGCAGCGCCAAGGAGGCACTGGAGGCGCTCGGAAACAGCGATTACGACGTGGTGGTCCTGGACGTCCGCATGCCAGGGATGAGCGGCATCGAGGCCCTGGCGGAGATCAAGAGGATCCGGCCTGAGGTGGAGGTGATCATCCTGACCGGGCATGCCTCCGTGGATGCGGCAGTGGAGATCATGCGGCTCGGTGGGTACGAGTACCTGCTCAAGCCTTGTCCCATAGACGACCTGGTGGACAAGATAGAGAGGGCCTACGAGAGGAGACAATCCAGGCAGAAGAGGGAGGGCAGGAGGCCGGAAGGGGGAGGCTGATTCTCGGCCCTGCGCCGGATCTCGAGATCTTCACACGGAAGGCAGGTCGAGATGATACTTCCCGTTCAGGAAGCACTCCGTGACCCTGGAAACGCTGGCCTCGCTGGCCATGAGCATGTCCATCTGTCTCGTGAACTGGAGTAGGCGGCCCAGCACCTCCAGCTTATCCTCGGTGCTGGGCTGATCGTACCTCTGGAAACGCGCGTCCACCCTATCCCCCTTGACCTCCACGGTGAAACCAAGGGCCTCCAGGATCTTGGCGATGGCCCTGGCCCTTCTGTTCCTTCGGACGTCGTCTGCGGCGCCCCCTTTGAAGGAGAAGGTGATGTAGTTCTTGTTGGATGTGGCACCGCAGTACGCGTCCACCACCCCATAATGATAGCCCACCCTCGAGCTGAAGTTCATGTACTTGTCCGAGATGATGGCATAGGTCCTCTCCCCGAAGCGCTCCGAGGCGTGGGGGTTGGTGAGCATCTGCTCGCTCATGACCGACAAGAAGCCCTTGAGGTGTATGGGCCGCGGCTCAGTGCTGCGCAGCTCCTCGTGCAGCATCCCCTTGAGGAGGGCCCTGAAAGGTATTGAGGCGACCTGCTCCACTTTGGCCTTGCGGGCATTTTCATGGACACCTGTGAGCCCGTCACCCAGGTCTATGACATGCAGGTCCAGCGGGATCGGCCCTTCCAGCCTCAAGGCCCCGCCCCCCCTTGTGGAGACGATGTCGCTTATCTGGAACATCTCGCTGTAGGACATCTCGTGCACGTAGCGCATGATGTCGTGAAGGGAGGCGCACGACCTGGGGGCGAAGTCGGGGGACTTGGGGTCCACCAGGTGCAGGGGGATTATCCACCTCGACACCCGCTTCAGGGTATGGTAGACCGGTGTCCCCTCCATGTGGGGTCTTCTGGAGATCCGGAGGGCCAGGAGTTCAGGCACTCTGCCTTGATAGACCCGCCCGGTGTAGGCGTCCACGGTGATCTCCGCCCCCTGTGGTATCCTGGCCGTGGCCACCTTGGCATCCAGGATGGAAGGGACCCCGAACTCCCTGGCCAGGGAGGCCATGTGTCCGGTCACGCTGCCGGAATCCGCCACGATGGCCTGCGCCCTGTTCATCACCACGACATACTTGGGGGAGGCGTCCCTGGCCACCAGGACCGCCCCTTCCGGGAAGCCCATGAGGTCCTCCTCCGAACGCACGTGGAAGGCAGGGCCGCTGCCCACACCTGGACAGGCCACTGCCCCGCCCTCGATCAGGACACGGTTCCCAGCCGCCCCTGGAAGATTCAGGGCCCCCTTGGCCTCATCCTGTGCCTTGAATCTCAGGGGCCTGCTCTGGAGGACGAAGAGGCGGCCATCCCGGTCCAGGGCCCATTCGATGTCCTGTGGGCAACCGAAGTGCGCCTCCAGGGCCAAGGCATAACGTGCCAGTTGCCGGATCTGGTCCTGGGAGAGGCAAGGCTCTTCCCGCATTTCCTTAGGTACAGGGATCTCTAAGAGACCGCCTTCGGGGTTGACCATCAACTGAACTGCCTTGTGTGCGACCCGTTGATCGACTACGCGCAACCCCTCGTCCTTTGCCACGGCATAGGTATCCGGGGTGATCTTCCCGTCCACGGCGTACGGGCCAAGACCCCACACGGCGGTGATGATCACGCTGTCCTGGAGGGGATCGAAGGGGTGGCGCGAATACATGACCCCGCTTGCCCTGGACTCCACCATCTCGAGGCAGGCCACGCTCATGGCCGTGTCCTCGTCACGGATCCCTTTGTTGAGTCGATAGGAAATGGCCCGTGGCGTGTAAAGGCTCGCCACGATGAACTTGTAGGTCTGGAGTATCTTGTCTGCGGGGACATTGAGAAAGGAGAGGTACTGCCCTGCAAAGGAAAGATC
>CAZOXN010000609.1:0-2337 GCA_964583655.1 uncultured Desulfarculaceae bacterium
CCCATCGATGGCCGCTATGGTCTCCGCCCGGTCGAACTCGGCGGTTTCATCTTCCGTGAACCCCTCGGCAAGGTACTCCTCTCGCATATCATAGGTGATCCCTATCTTCATGCGACCTCACTGATCCTCTCTCGAAGGACCGCCTTGGCCCCACCCTGAACAAAGGGGCGCACGGTAGTGCGCCCCAGACTCACCAGATCCATGGTCCCATCAGCGCCCCACACCCCCCAACCCAGTCTCAATCCAGGGGATCAGGGTATCTATATATCCGCCCGGCGTAGTTCCTGAGCAAGAGATCGTCGCCATCGCGCCCGACCACATACTCGGGCAGGAGCGGGACCTTGCCCCCGCCTCCTGGCGCGTCTATTACATAGGTGGGGACTGCGTAGCCCGTGGTATGTCCCCTCAGCCCCCTGATGATCTCCAAACCTTTCTCCACTGGTGTCCTGAAGTGGGAGGACCCGATGATTGGGTCGCATTGATAGAGGTAGTATGGTTTGACCCGTATCCGGAGGAGCCCGTGCACCAGACGCCTCATCACCGCCAGGTCGTCGTTGACGCCGGCGAGCAAGACGGTCTGGCTCCCCAAGGGGATGCCGGCATCGGCCAGTCGTTCGCAGGCCTGGGTCACCTCAGGGGTGATCTCATCCGGGTGTGTGAAGTGGATGCTCACCCACAGGGGATGGTACCTTCTCAGGATCCTGGTCAAGGCAGGCGTTATCCTCTGGGGGAGCACTACAGGCGCCTTGGTGCCTATGCGGAGGAACTCCACGTGCGGGATCTCCCTCAGCCGGGAGAGCAACCACCCCAGTTGCTCATCAGGCAAGGTGAGGGGATCCCCACCCGACAGGAGCACGTCGCGGACACTCGGGGTCGCGTTGATGTAGTCTATGACACGTTCCCACTGAGCGGGGACCAATCGGCATCCATCGCCGCTGCCCACCACCCTCGATCTGGTGCAATAGCGACAGTATGTGGAGCAAGACCCAGTCACGAGGAAAAGGACCCGGTCCGGATAACGGTGCACGAGCCCAGGGACCGGGCTGTCCTTTTCTTCCCCCAAGGGGTCTTCAGCCTCGCCCGGGGAACGCCTGTACTCGGCATCCACCGGGACAACGGTCCTGCGCAACGGGTCCAGCGGGTCGTCCTCCCCGAGGAGGGCGGCGTAGTAAGGAGTGATGGCCAGTGGCGGTGAGGCCGCATGACGCTCGATGGCCCCACGCTCTTCCTGGGACAACTTGAGGATCGTGGAACAGGAATGCAAGTCTTGTATGCGGTGTCGCAACTGCCAGTGCCAGTCGTTCCACTCGGCGTTGGTCGCCTCCGGGAAGAAGCGTTTTCGGAATATCTTGGATCGAGGGCTGACTCTGAATTGCGGGGTGCCGCGTGGCAGAAAAGGCAGTACGTTCGCCCGTCTCCTCGGGGCGGGCCCCTCGGCTGGGCTGGAAGGGGTCTCAGATGGCCCCGTGTCCGGTCCGGAGGGCTCGATGGCGAGACCCGGAGGTTCCCACTCCTCCGCGATATCGGTGGAGCTACCCGGAGGCTCCACCTCCTCGGCCTTCTCTGTCAGGTCGCCCGGAGGCTCGACCTCCTCTCTGATAATGATGTCCCTTGGCATGTGACTTGTTCCCCCTTTCTATAAGTGATCAAAAAAGAAGGGGGAAAAATCCCCCCTCAGATCCTGGATCCGGTGATACGAGCCTGCCCGCATCAGTTGGCTTCTTTGAATTCACTGACGGCGATCACCTTCTTGCCGCTTTTGCCCTCCCTCACCGTACCAGTGACCTGGACCTTCTTGTCCACTAGCTTGACGAGTTCCTTGCCCTTGCCCTTCTTGACGTTGAACAGATACTCCCCTTTGTCAGCCGTCTTTATCACGCCGCCGGTCACATTGCCCTTGGCGTCCTTTACCACCCCCACCGTGCCAGTAACGGTCGCGTTTTCCCCTGCGGGCTTCTTGGGAGGGGCGGTCTTCTCCTGGGCCAGGACGTTGGCGGCAAGAAAGGCTGCGATCAAAAAAACCGCGATCGCCAGCTCCAACGGGTTCCTTCTCATCTCCTCGAGGCCTCCTCGACGGCATCCAGACTAGCGCCTTGGCGATGACAGGCCCATCACGGAGGTGATGGGCCTGCATCCACGCGCTACTTCTTCATCTTCTTCATGAAGATCGCCTCTGCCTTCTTCGCCATGTCCTCCGCCTTCTGGGCCGAGGCGGCAGCAGCCTTGGCCGAGGCGTCGGCCTGAGCTGCGGCCTTTCCGCAAGCGGCAGTGGCATCGTCGGCCTTCTTGGCCGCGGCATCGGCCTTCTTGGCCGCGGCATCCGCAGCACTCTTGGCG
>CAZOXN010000610.1:0-2335 GCA_964583655.1 uncultured Desulfarculaceae bacterium
GAATAGGGGCGATGGCACGGCCTCGAGGATCCTCCATCGCCCGGGGGAGACAATGGGTCAGTTGGGCGTTGCGTTGGGGGCCCTGAGCCGCCCGGAGGGTACAAGACCGCGATGCAAGTCCTTGCGTGGTGGTCCTGCTGAGGCCATCTGCGGCAGCATGCCCCGGGCTGCTAGCCCTGCTGAGATCGAATCCGACCGGCGCGTCTCGCGGGTCACAACGTGGCTTGAGAATGGAGGTGTGCCTTGGGTCAAGATTACGACGTGATCATACTGGGATCCGGTCCCGCTGGCCTCACCGCTGGCATATACACGGCTCGGGCGAGATTGAGGACCCTCATCCTCGGGGAGAGGCCAGGGGGCAAGCCCTTGATGTACGAACACATCGGCAATTATCCTGGTTTCCCCGATGGGGTGACCGGGGCCCAGCTGATGATGGGGATGCTCAAACAGGCGGGGGATCTAGGTGTCGATCGCGTCCCCGTGAACGCCACCGGCATCTCCACGGAGGAGGAAGGGAACCTGGTGATCACCGAAGGGGATCGATACAGGGCCGCGGCACTGATCGTCGCCACCGGGTCAGATCCCATCCGGCTCTCCCTCCCAGGGACCGAGGAACTGGAGGGCCGGGGAATCTTCTATTGCGCGCACTGCGATGCACCTGTGTTCAAGGCCATGGACAAGACCAGGGCCACCGTTGTAGGAGGCGGGGACTCGGCCCTCTACACCGCCATGTATCTGACCCGATACGCTGAGGATGTGACCATCGTCCATCGCGGCGAAAGGCTCAGGGCCAACAAGGAGATACAGGATGCGGTGCTGAGTCATCCCAAGATCCAGGTGAGACTGCACGAAGAGATAGCCGGCGTCATCGCAGAGGCAGACCACATCACGGGCATAGTGCTCAAAGACCGGAGGACCGGGGGGCAGACGGAGTTTCGCACCGATGGTCTCTTTGTGGGTATCGGCCAGGAGCCAAACTCGGCCTTGCTTACCGGATTGGTGGATCTGGACAGCGAGGGCTTCATCCTTGTGAACACCCGCATGGAGACCTCCAAGCAAGGCATCTTCGCGGCCGGGGACGTGATCCAGAAGCCACTGAGGCAGATAGTCACTGCGGCCGGAGATGGGGCTGTGGCGGCAGACTCGGCGGTTCGATTCATCGAGGGGCGAAGGGGTTGATATCCCCTCGTCCCGACCGGTGGGAACAGGGAGCGACAGGGCAGGGACCAGGGCGGACCTATGGATGAGGGGCTAACAGAGGATAGAGGGCTCATAATCGTCCATACTGGCGATGGCAAGGGAAAGACCACTGCTGCCTTTGGCCTGGCCTTGAGGGCTGCCGGGCACGGTATGAGGGTCCTCGTGCTTCAATTCCTCAAGGGCCAAAAGGGGGTGGGGATTATACACGCTCTGTCCAAGACGTTCCTCCCCATCACGGTGAGCCGCTTCGGCCGGCCCGGATATGTGCATAGCAGGGTGTGCGAGCCGTTGGACAAGATCCTTGCCATGGAGGGGCTCTGGCTCCTTCGAAGGGCCATGGAGGGCGGTGAATACGACATGATCATACTGGACGAGATCAATGTCGCCATATACTTCGGGTTGCTGGAGCTCGGAGACGTCATGGAGCTCATCAGGGAAAAACCCCCCCGTCTCCACTTGGTCCTGACCGGCCGCTATGCCCCGAAGGAGTTCCTGGAGATCGCGGACTTGATCACCGAGATGAAAGAGGTGAAACACCACTACACTCAAGGGGTACCGGCGCAAAAGGGGATCGAGATCTAGCAATATGGGATTAGAAGAGAAAAGGGGACCCAAACTGATGGTGGGCCTGGGTGGGGAGGATGAGCCGGCAGGACTCTCTCTGAGTGTCGAAGGGGGCCTGGCATTGAAGGCCAACCCGGGTCAGGCCATGTTCCAAGATCTTCGGGAGGTCTTGGGTCTGATCAAGTCCGTGCTAGAGGAGGGGTCAGAAGGAGAAGTCGACTGGCACAGGACCGTGGAGAGCGGGGCCATCGAGGAATACGTCGTCTTCGAAAGGGGGATGGCGGGCAAGAAACTCCTGTTTCGTGTCTGGCCGTTCTTCTTTCCGTACAAGAAGAGACTGGAATACAGGCTTTACATCGAAGACCGAGAGGTTTGCCGACACGTGATCTCCTGTTTGGAGACCTGCGCCATTACAAATCACGCGAGCCTGATATCCAAGGGTTAGCCTTCACACCCTTGACTCATTGCCCTCTGTCTCCCAAGTTTCCAGTTACTGGATCAACCTTGTGGCTTCAATGCCTCTCGGACCGCATCCACCTCGCGTTCGGACAGTCGTCCTTCGTGGACGGAT
>CAZOXN010000611.1:0-2330 GCA_964583655.1 uncultured Desulfarculaceae bacterium
GGTAATGGCTTTCCTGATCCCGGCACTTCCCCTGATGGCCCAGGACAAGCCCAAACAGTATCTGCCACTCCTGATCTACAGGACAGGTCCATATCAGGCCGGAGGGAGCGGCACCGGCGGGGGGTGGGAGGATTACTACGCACTGGTGAACATGAAGGGTGGCCTCAACGGGATCATGATCGACTGGGAGGAGTGCGAGACCGCCTACAACACGGCCCGCGGGGTGGAGTGCTACGAACGGGTCAAGCCCAAGGGCCCTCCTGTGATCCATCCCTTCAGCACCGGGATAACCTACGCCCTCATAGAGCGGGCCACAACGGACAAGATCCCGCTCATCAGCATCGGGTACGGGCGGGCCGACGCCACGGACGGGACCGTCTTCCCTTACGTCTTTCCCCTCTTCACCAATTACTGGTCCCAGAACTCGGCCAAGATCAGGTACATAGCCCAGGTGGAAGGGGGTCTCGAGAAGCTCAAGGGGCTCAGGATAGCCAATCTCTACCTCGATGTGCCTTACGGCCAGGAGACTAGGCCCATCTTGGACGCCCTGGCCAAGAAGTTCGGCTTCACCGTGGAACACTTCCCTGTCCCGGCCCCTGGGATCGATCAGAAATCCATCTGGCTCAACATCCGGAAGTTCAACCCCAACTGGGTCATAAACCGCAACTGGGGGGTGTCTTGCACCGTCCCCCTCAAGGAGGCCGCGAGGGTGGGATTTCCGGCCAACAGGATTCTGGGCGTCTGGTGGTGCGGGTCCGAGGAGGACGTGATGCCTGCCGGGCCTGCCGGCAAGGGCTATCTGGCCACTAATTTTCATGGCGTAGGGAAGGATTTCCCGGTGATCCAGGAGATCGTCGATAAGGTCTACGGGGCAGGCAAGGGGAACCTCTCCTTCACCAGGGTGGGCACGGTCTACTACAATCGCGGCATCGTCCACGGCATAATCAACTGCGAGGCCGTGCTCACGGCGCACAAGAAGTTCGGCGTCCGCCCCATCACCGGGGAGGAGATGCAGTGGGCCCTGGAGCACCTCGATATCACCCCACAGAGGATCAAGGAATTGGGGGCAGAGGGGCTCATGATGCCGATCAAGACCTCGTGCAAAGACCATGAGGGCGGCGGCAAGGTCAAGATCCAGCAGTGGGACGGCGAGAAGTGGGTCTCTGTTAGCGACTGGATAGAGCCCTTCAAGGAGATAGTCCAGCCACTCATCAAGGAATCCGCGGCCAAGTACGCCCAGGAGAAGGGGATAACCCCGAGGAAATGCGAATAGGATCCCCTGGAGGGGGGAGGAGACGGGCGGATGGTCTTGACCGCCCTGGGTAGACCCTGTGCAACACAAGCCAGGATGAGGAGTTGCGGCAGATGAGCGGGGCCCCCTTTCTCAAGGTCAACAACATCGAGGTCATCTACGAGCATGTCATCCTGGTCCTCAAAGGGGTCTCCGTGGAGGTCCCCCGAGGAGGGATCATCTCCCTCCTCGGGGCCAACGGGGCCGGCAAGAGCACCACCTTGAAGGCCATCTCCAATCTCCTCAAGGCTGAGCGAGGCGAGATCACCAAGGGGAGCATCGAGTTCGATGGCCTGCGCATCGACCGGATGCACCCCGCCGATGTGGTCAAACGCGGGGTCATTCAGGTCATGGAGGGGAGGCGCCTCTTCGAGCACCTCACCGTGGAGGATGACCTGCTCACGGGGGCTTACACCAGAGGCCGAGAGGCCAAGGAGGTCAAACAGGACCTGGAGATGGTCTACGGTTACTTCCCCAGACTGAGGGAACGTCGGGACACCAAGACCGGATACATCTCCGGCGGGGAGAAGCAGATGGTCGCCATCGGCAGGGCCCTCATGGCCAGGCCCAAGCTCATGCTCTTGGACGAGCCCTCCATGGGGCTCGCCCCGCTTTTGGTCCAAGAGATCTTCGGCATAGTGACCCGCCTGAACCGCGAACAAGGCGTGGCCATCCTCCTGGCCGAGCAGAACGCGGCCATGGCCCTGCAGTTCGCCAGTTACGGATACGTCATGGAAAACGGGCGCGTGGTCCTGGACGGGACATCGCAGACCCTTCAGGACAACGAGGATGTCAGGGAGTTCTATCTGGGTCTCACCGAGATCGGAAAGAAGAGCTATCGGGAGGTCAAACACTACAAGAGGAGGAAGCGCTGGCTGGCCTGAGGACACTCCCCTTCAAGTCCTCTCCTCTTTCTCCAGAGCCATGTCCTACGTCCGTTAGGGTCTGGTATAAGTCAACTCCAGCGGGAAGCACAGGGTGGGAACACCCTTGCCCCGCTGATGCTGAGGCTGTAACCTTGGCGAAGACAGGACCGCGC
>CAZOXN010000612.1:0-2310 GCA_964583655.1 uncultured Desulfarculaceae bacterium
CCTCATCCGCTCGTTCTCCCCAGGGCTCGTCTTGAGTCCTCCCAAGACCCTTGTTGCACAACTCATATCAAGAGTCGTCCGCCAGAGGTCTTGCCTTGCCGCCTGGCTCAAGGCAAAGAACTTGGCGGCAAAACTTGCAAAGCACCAACTTCCCCGCCGTGGCGAACTCCACCCAGGCCTGGCGATATTCATCAGGCGCCGCATCCAACTCGGAGGGCTCCTCCAATCTATAGATCCGATCCGACTTGCCGCAGTAAGGACATGTCACTCCAAAATGGGCCATCTCGCGACGTGGAAGTCCCATCTCCATGACCAGGGTCTGAAGACGCTCTATGCGTTCCCAAAGATCCATCCAGCGACCCTCAGCAGCACTTGTAAAGCCGCAGCAGTCTTTCGTCCATGACGAAATAGAACTTCATGAAAGAAGATCCATCGATGCGGGTCCTCACCCCGTGGACCGTGTTGGCCAGGTCGATGGTGCTCCGAAGGTGCGTGATCATGATGAGCTGCCTCTTCTTGGCGAGCATCTTGAGGAGCGCCTGCATGGACTTGTGGTTGGTGTAGTCCAAGGAAGGCTCCACCTCGTCGAGGAGATAGAATGGGCTGTCTAGCTCTTCGAAGAGGGCCAGTTTCAGGGCCAGACTGGTGATGGCCTTCTGTCCACCTGAGAGCTGATGGGCCCTTCTCACCGACTTCTCTTGGAGGGCCATCTGGATCTCCAGGCCGGTCCTCCCGTCGTGCTCATCCAGCAGGATCCTCGCCTCCGCCTCTGGCAAGAGCAAGGAGACGTAATCCTGAAAATGCGAGGCCACCTGATCCTTCAGGCATCGGACGGTGACCCCTGCCCCGTGGTGTTCGAGCAGCTCTTGAACCCACACGAACCTATCCGGGGCGTTGAGGGAGATCATGTCGTTGATCTGCTCCTGGCGGATGATCGTCTTCAAGGCCCTGCCCAGTCCCAGGAGCATTAATTCTCCCTCGTATTCCTGGCGTCCAACCCGTCCTCCCCCTATCCAATACGACTCCGTGCCATCCCTAGTCATCTCTCTCGCCAAGGTCGTCACAGCAGAGCGCTTCTCCAGACCTCGCTTCAGCCTCAGCTCAACACGAATCCGCGAGGCCGGCGGGTAACTCTTGCTCCCGGAGAAGAAGAGGTCTTCCTTCCCTCGGCATCGGAGCCTTTCCAGGTCGTCCTCTCCAAGGGCCCAGACGATGGCATCCAGGATATTGGACTTGCCCACCCCGTTGTTCCCGATGATCACCCCTATGCCCGGTTCGAAGCCCATGTTCGTGGGCTCTGAGAACGATTTGAACCCCTCAATGGTCACGTCTTCCAAGTACATGAGCGCGCTGTTTCCCCCTAGAAATGCCCCCGTGCCCCGGCTCATCCCCTTCATCGAGCCTTGCCGAGGTAACGCCTCAGGATCTCCCCAGAGAGCTCCTCTTGCCCAGGGATAAGGGCCTCATACACCAATTCCCCGTCCAGGGCCACGCTGGGGAGGGACTTGGCCTTGAGTTCCCTGAACCTTTGGATCCCCTCCCGGGTCCGCATATCCCACTCCCGGATATGGATGATCTCCTGTATGTCCTGCGGTAAGGCCCTTACCGACTCCGCCATATAGACGCAGGCCAGTCACTGCCTGAAGTCGGTCAAGAGCACATCCACCAATACCTTGTCATCCATCCTGTTCCTCCGGCAGTCACCTCATGCGAGACAAGGAGATGGCGGGGATCCCTCGGCCGAGCCCCGTGCGAAGCTAGAGGACGTGTCGGGTGCCTGTTACAAAACCCTCTGGATCTCGAAGGAGACCTCCCCCGCGGCATCCTCCACCAACCCCCAAGTCACCTCTTCCCGGTCCCTGCACGGCCCCAGGCTGATGAAGTCTATCCCGCCGACCCTCCAGTGTCCCCATTGCTTGACCTGGGCGAAGAAGATGATCTGGGCCTGGAACTGGAAGGCCATGGCCTCCAAGGCTGGGAACACCTCCTGGTCCTGGAGGAAGCGGCTCAGGGAGCACACGATGTTGATCTCCAAGGCAAAGGGCTCGTAATCCGAAAACCCTGGAAGCCCTTGGAGGTATTCCCCAAAAAACCCGAAGGCCCGCCGTCCGGCCAAGTTGAATTGGACGGCCTGAGGGAGGTTGAGGAAGTAATCCCTCTCCTCCTCTGTCAAGGGACCGAAGAACCGGGAACCGAGGTCCTGGGCCCGGTCCCAGTCTCCTGGACCGTGCGCGGCCAAGACCTTTTCCTCCATGAGACTGCGTAGCACTGCCGCATCCTCGCCGCCCCCCCCTGTGAGCTCCCCCAGGC
>CAZOXN010000613.1:0-2307 GCA_964583655.1 uncultured Desulfarculaceae bacterium
AAATCAAAGCGCCTCCGCCAAGCCGCTCCGAGAAACGCCACCACCCCGTGATCACCTACTGCGATGTTCTCCTCCAGAATGCGTCTCGTCTGGCCATCAAGGCGTTGGTCCTTCAGGATGTCGTCGAGGATGGTCACGTGGATGATTGCCCCCACAAGGGAATAAGCCATCCAGGCCTCCGCCTTGGCCTCGAGCCGGCCAGCCTCCCACGGGGCCTCCAGCACCTGCGGATTGCCTGTCGGACCGTGACAGTGCAAATGGCCCCCAAGAAGCTGCTTGACACCTCCGAGCGGGCATGATAATGAACAATCTTGTATACAATATCCAGGCCGTCGTCAGGGCAAGGGGCCAAGGACTCTGCCTCTAGTCAGTGTCCTTCTGCGGTTTGAGAAGGACTCGAGATCTCGGGTGATCGCGGCCGTCGCGATCGCCTCGTCGCATCAATGGCAAACGGCTGCGTGGGATAGCCGTGATGGGGAGGGGGAATGGGAAGGCGAGTCGGTGTGATCGCAGTGGCGCAGACCAGGTACGAGGCGTCCAAACCGGCCCAGCACTTGCAGGACCTGGCATTCGAGCCGGTGGAAGGAATCCTGAGAGAGACCGGTCTTCGATTCACCGAGGACGGAAGCGGCATAGATGCCACCATCAGCTGCTCCCAGGACATCTGGGACGGCTGGACCATCTCCAGCAAGAACGTGATCGACGGGGCTGGCGGGCACCTGCGGCCGGAGGAAAAGGTGGCGGGAGACGGGGCGTACGCCCTTTACTACGCCACCGTGTGCGTGATGAGCGGCCACTATGACTGCATCCTGGTGGTGGCCCACACCAAGGAATCACAGGTGGACGGGCGGTTGATAGAGAATTTCGGTCTGGAGCCCATGTACACCCGCATGCTCGGGCTGGACTACACTTGCTGTGCGGCCCTCCAGGCCAGGCAGTACATGCATCGCTATGCCATATCGGAAGAGCAATGTGCGCAGGTGGTGGTCAAGAACCTGGGGAACGCCGTCCACAACCCCAAGGCGCAGGCCTTCGGATTCGTGAGCGTCTCGGACGTCCTCAGCTCGCCCATGCTCTGCGATCCCATCAGGGTCCTCGAGGCAAAGCCGGCATCGGATGGTGCCTGTGCTGTCATTGTGGCAACGGAGGAGAAGGCGAGGAGGTGGACCCGGAGGCCGGTCTGGGTGGAGGGGCTGGGGTGCTGCTACGACAGGCACTATCCCGGGTATCGGGACCTGAGCGATCCAGTGTCCCTCCGCGAGGCGGCCAAGAAGGCGTATTCCATGGCCGGGGTCTCTGACCCAAGAGGGGAGTTCGATCTGGCCGAGCTCTCAGAGTACTACGCGTACCAGGAGCTGCTCTGGTGCGAGGGACTGGGACTGTGCGAGAGAGGGCAGGGGGGCAGGCTCGTGGAATCAGGGGCGACTGGCCTTTGCGGAGACATGCCCGTGAATCCATCGGGCGGGCTGCTCTCAGGGGTACCGGTGAACGTCGCGGGTTTGAACAGGGCCGCCGAGGCCGTGATTCAGTTGAGGGGAGAGGCAGGGAAGAGGCAAGTGGAAGGCGCGAGGAGGGCCATCGTCCACGGCACTGCCGGGGCCTGCGGTCAGATGCACTGCGTGATCGCCCTGACAGTGGACTAGGGGCAGGGCCTCGACGGCTCTCCAAGGACGGGGGCGGGACGTTTTCCCTTGAGCTGCGTGCCATGTGGGAGCCACGGAGGGGTTTCCTATGGGGGAAAAGGTGGCCATCATCGGTCTTGGGCAGACCGACCACAAGTACATCAGACCCGACATCGACCACGAGGAACTGATCAACCAGGCGGTGCGGCTGGCCCTGGAGGACGCGGACCTGACCATTAGGGACATCGATGCGGTGATCATGGACAACATGGACCTGTTCGAGGGCCATTACCTGGCTGATGCCATGAGTGTGGACGGGGCCGGGATGTACATGAAGGAGGGGTTCAAGATCAACACCGGTGGCACGAGCGGGGCCTCTGCAGTGGCGGCGGGCTGGCACCATGTGGCCTCTGGGTTGTTCAAGAAGGTCCTGGTGGTGGGGTGGCAGAAGCAGGACGCGGCCCCTTCCATCGCGGCCCTGGTTACGGCTCGGGAGCCGTTCTACGATCGTGGGATGGCAGCAGGGGCTGTGGGCATCTTCGCCACCATGGGGCTTCGATACATGCAGGAGTCGGGTTGCGGGGAGGAGCCAGCCGCCTTGGCCCGGGTGATCATGGCGGACAACGCCAGGCGAAATCCCCACGCCCATCTGAAACTGAACCTGACCGTGGACGAGGTCCTCAAG
>CAZOXN010000614.1:0-2298 GCA_964583655.1 uncultured Desulfarculaceae bacterium
CCTGGGGATCGACCCCGCACCGCTCTCGGGTATGGCTGCGCAGAGGAGGTTGGTGGGATGGTCCCTCCCCCGGCCAAGGCCCAAGAAGGGTTTCAGTATCGACTTCGGCCTCAGCGCCGATCAAAGGATGGAGCTCCTCCTGTCCGGAGGGGTACGGCAGGGCAAGAGCGATTTCTTGGAGGGGAAACCAGAGGAGTTGGCCCGCAAGCTTGCAGAGATACTGACCCAAAGGCCATGGGAAAGGAAGTGAGCCGAGGGACCAACCCGTGAACTGGAGGAGACGTCTGGGAGGCAGGCATGAGGACGAGACTGACTGAGCTCCTTGGGATCGAGTACCCCATTGTTCAGGCTGGAATGGGTTACGTTTCATATCCAGAGCTCGTGGCCGCTGTATCCAATGCGGGGGGGCTGGGGATCCTGACCGCGGCCATGATGGATGCCGATCAGTTGAGGGCAGCGATCCACAGGACCAGGGATCTCTCCCACAAGCCCTTCGGGGTAAACCTCGTTCAGTTCCTCCCCAAGTTCCAGGAACTCGTGGAGGTGGTCGTACAGGAGAGGGTCCCTGTGGCCAGCTTCGGACTGGGGCCGCCCCCTGGCCTCATGAGACAGCTCAAGTCATACGGCATCATCAACATGCCCACAGTGGGGAACTTGAAGCAGGCCATTCGCATGGAAGAAGAAGGGGCGGACGCCGTCGTGGTCACCGGAGAGGCTGGGGGGGGGCATGTGAGCCGTGTAGCCACCATCGTGCTGGTGCCGGTGGTGGTTGACAAGGTCCAGATCCCCGTGGTGGCAGGCGGAGGCTTCTGCGACGGGAGGGGACTGGCCGCTGCCCTCGCGTTGGGGGCCGAGGGCATCTACATGGGGACCAGATTCGTCACCACCCAGGAGAGCCCTGTGCCGCTCAGTGTCAAGAAGAGATACCTCGAGGCCACCGAGAACGACACGGTGATCAGCGACTACATATCAGGCCGCCGGGCCCGGTACTTGAGGAACAAGCTCATAGAGACCATCGAGAGGCGGGGAAGCGGTGCCACCATGATGGAGAAGGTCGCTGGGAGCTGGAAGATGAGAAGGATGTACAAGGATATCTCCATTTGGGAACTCCTCACCAGCGGCTTCAAGCTTCGCAAGGCCTACGAGCGTCCCTTGGGAGAACTCCTGGCGGGATTCGCCAAGGGCGAACTCTCTTACGTGAAGGGAGATGCGGACGAGGGCTCCATCACCGCCGGACAGGTCGTTGGCCTCATAAACGACCTCCCTACCTGCGAGGAGCTGATCCAACGGATAGTGAAGGAGGCGGAGGCCGTGTCCACTTCCGTGAAGGAAAAGGTCTTCGCCCAAGGCACCTCCATGGACGGAAGCCCCCCCTCTCCCCTTTGAGCCGGCCCTGTCCAAAGTATCTCCTTTTCTGGACCGGGCTCCGCGTCAAGGGCCATCGCTTCGGCCAACCCCAAGGGGACCGGCCCCGTGGACCTTCTCGTTCAGCGTGTTACGATACTGAAACCCCAGGCCGTGCTCCCTGGGTCCAGCTCTCCACCTGTTTGCCCGGGCAGCCCCCTCGCGGGATCAGCGGATCCATGAAGGACCATCTCGACAAGGACTAGCCCGTCTCTAGGAGGATCTTCGGCACGCCTCTTGCTTGACCACCTCTGGGGTGATAAGGAAGGGACCGGACTTAGGATGGAGGGGTTGCACATGAGGAGACAATTGACCAACGAGTTCTACGCCCGCAAGGTCTGGGTCCTGAAGGTCAACGGAGATGGCCGGACCTCTCAGTCTGAGCTCTTGGGGCGGGAATGGCAGCCTCCTGTGGAGGGGATGCCGTACATCGTCCACCTTGGAGGGGGGAGTTTCATCAAGACCGGGCCCGTTGACAAGATAAACCGAGGCCCCGACGCCTTGATCGTAAAGACGGAAGACGCCCTCTACCGGTTGAGGTATTCGGAGTGAAGATCTGCCCGAAGGGCTCGGCAGAGGCCCCCCTTGCGTGACCAGGCGTGCCTCAAACCGGCTTGACCGCATCGATGGAGACGATCCAGGAGTCCCCTGAACCTCAGATCCAAACCCTTTGATTCCGGAAACCCATGGCAATGGTTGTGGGCGGGGTGTTGGCATCCCTGCCTTTTCTCTTGCCGGCAAACTATACCTTGGGCTGGTTCGATGCTACTATGGGCTCGTGGGCATACGCGGGGCAAGGCCGTCTTGTTACATATCTTCATGTCATGTTTGTCCGGTGCTGGGAGGAGACCATGGGTAGTTGGCATAAGACAGGGTGTGTGCTGTGCGCCCAGA
>CAZOXN010000615.1:0-2298 GCA_964583655.1 uncultured Desulfarculaceae bacterium
CGGGGCAACTCCTCAGCTCCCGCGTGATGAACCGCGCTGCCACCTTTGTCTTCTTCATAGGTGACCGGTTCTTCGGGGCCATGACCGCCTATGTCCCGGGGGGCGAGGCTGCCTCGTACGACTTCACCAGCGCCCTGCCGGTGCAGCTCCTCAAGCACCTGGCCCCCACCTTGATGCCCTTGCTGGACAGTCGGGCCATTGGCAGTTAGCAGAGGAAACAAGAGATGGTGGCGCCCCCCAGCGAAAGACTATAGGAGCTTCCGTATCCGGTTGATATGCTCAACCAGGTGGAAGTTGATGAGGCCGTTTGCAAGTTGCCCCAGTGTCGGATACTCGCCTAGGGGTGACCCCTTGAAAAGGGGAACGTGCGCCTTCCGAGCTAGCTGCTCCTCGCGGAGGCTCTCCAAGAACCCAGCCATTGCCTCGTATTCCTTCCGCAACTCCGCGACCAAGGTCGCGGCGCTCATGCCCTGCCTCTTCGGTGTATAGTAACTCAAGCCCGCGTCGAACTGGATGAGCGGTGTGTCCTCTTCTACGAACCGGCGCAGGATGGCGACATAGCCCTTTCCCTCTTCCCCCAGGAGGTGCGAGAGCACCTCCTTGACGCACCATTCCCCCACACCTGGCCGACGTGTTGCCCCATCCTCGCTCACACCGGCAACCGCTTCTTCCAACTCTCTCATCTTGTCTTGAACCGCTCGCCGCAAGGGCTGACCAGTCTTTGATGCCATGATCTTGTCTCCCTTCACATGATGGATAAGAATATGTCTATGGCCTTTGTACAACAGAATCCGAGATGCCGCTATCCTTAACGCGACGTCGAGGTCCACCTGGACGTTGTCCTGAGATCTTCGAAGTAACGACTGGAAGAGAAAGGCTCAGTCTGATAAGCTGCTGCCGCGTAACATGATCCGTCGTGCGCGATATCACCCCCCAGGGGGCAGGGATGAAGGGAGATCGGGCGAGTTCTCCGGTAAGCAATCTGGCGGTGTCAGGAGGATGTTCTTGCTTGGCCGAATTCTCCTTGTCCTGTGCATGGGCCTCGCAGGGGTAGTCGTGTTCCTCGAAGAAAAGCTCATATACTTCCCTGCCAAGTATCCCGATGGGTTTTGGAATCTGGACAGGATGCAGGCTGAGAATGGATTGACCCTCCCTACGATTGAGGATTGCTGGTTCGTTGCGGAAGACGGCGTGAAGCTTCACGGATGGCTCTGTTCCCCGCACCGCGAGAAAGCGCCTGACATGGTCCATACGCCAGGAGAGATGGTCCTCTTGTGGTTCCACGGAAACGCCGGGAACGTAACAGACCGGTACGATATGATTCGCGCTCTTATGAGAATACCCATCCGCGTCCTCATCGTGGATTACAGAGGCTACGGAAAAAGCGAGGGGAGACCAACCGAGGGAGGACTTTATCAGGACGCTAGGGCGGCCTGGGGGTATCTGACGAGCGAGCGCCACATCCCCCCAGACCGCATCGTGCTCCTCGGCAAGTCTCTGGGCGGAGCTGTGGCC
Source organism: uncultured Desulfarculaceae bacterium (assembly GCA_964583655.1). GTDB lineage: Bacteria > Desulfobacterota > Desulfocorpusculales > Desulfocorpusculum > Desulfocorpusculum > CAZOXN01. Next base: position 1,516 of record CAZOXN010000615.1, read on the forward strand.
ATCGACCTGGCCACTCAAGTCAATCCTGCCGGTCTCATAGTGCAGTCAAGCTTTACCTCTGTCCTGGAGATGGCACGGACCCTGATCCCGTTCTTGCCCGGTTTTCTCCTCCGAACCAAGATGGACTCCATCAACAAGATCCCAAGGGTGACCTGCCCCAAGCTCTTCATCCATAGTCCAGCCGATGAGATCGTTCCTTACAGGCTAGGCCGCCGCCTCTTCGCGGCCGCTGCGGATCCAAAGCAATTCCATGAGGTCCCTGGGGCCCCACACAACGAGACATACATAGCGGGTGGAGACGGCTATATCGACGCGTTGCGTTCGTTCATCCACTCGTGTGCACCGCGCACGCAAGAAACGTCGAGCTGAGTCGCTGTTGATTGTCAACACTTTTGGCCCCTTACATCCTGCCACGACGACTAGTTGCGGCCCCCGTTCCCGATGCGGATGCGCAGGCCAGATCGGATTCCTCTTGGCCCTGGCTGGCGCCGAGAAGCCAGAGGGCCGCGTCCCGCATTTCGATACCGTCCGGCACCCCCGCAGCAGCCTCCGGCGTCAACGTGAGGAGCAGCGCTCTCGCGGCGGGATGCTCTCGGGCCGCCTCGAGGAGCGCCCGCACCTCCCGCTCGCGGGTGGGGCTTCGGTCAGGTCGGCTGCCACCTGAATCAGGGTCTGGCCGCCTTCCTCCCAGCGGGCCAGGAAATCGACCTGGAAGCCCTCGCGCGTGCCCACGTAGCCCGAGAGCAGGCGCAGGCGGTCCGCAGTGGCGAGTCCCTGCGCCTC
>CAZOXN010000616.1:0-2295 GCA_964583655.1 uncultured Desulfarculaceae bacterium
CAGGGGAGCCCTGTCGCAAACCAGGCCCCCCTCGAATATGAGGGTGCAGCCCCTGGCATGGGCCCTCTTTGCGAAGACACTGGCCGGAAGAGGCCAGAAGGTCCCTACGAAGACCACCTCGCCATCGTGGATCTCGCGGCCCGCTGTGATGATCAGGAGCTCGGTGGAGGTGTATTCCATCGTTCCATTCAACCCCTTCGAGAGAAACCACAGCGAGCTCTGGCATCTCGCCCGGCCATTGCCGGAGGCATGGCTCAGAACCCGCTGTGCGAGCCGTAGTCAACCGGTGAGGATGTCCGGCCTTTGCACCTCAAGGCATCGAGCCGATCCCTCCCGATCTTGCGGACATATTCGCCCCGATCCGAGACGCCCAGAACCCACTCCTCCAGAAAGGCCTGAAAACCCTCGAGGCTCTCCGTGAGCCTGGCGTACTCGGCGGTGAAGCGCCAATCCCGGTCATAACATCCCTGCACGTAGCTCGGGTGACTGCCCCACGGCTCCTGGACCACCGCACACACCCGATAGGCGGGGATGATAGTCCGGTTGGGGTCGCGCAAGACGACCTCTTCGTCCACCACCTCCTCGGCGCAGAGGATCACCCGGCTGCACGAGTTGAGCCCGTACTTGGTGGGCCCTAGGATCCCCCAGCACTGTCCGTTCCCTCTCCTGTCCGCCCGCTGTACCTGGGCGATCCCCACGTTGTGGCGAAGCGGTCCGATCAGGCAGACCTTCTCCCCATTGAACGGAGAAGCGACCACCTTGTACTTGGCCTCACCCAGGAATCCCTGGTGCTGGAGAAATCCTGAGCCGAGCATGGTCTTGGTTGCCACGAAGGGGAGATTCAAGGCCCCGGCGAAATAGGCCAGACTCAGTCCCAGCAGGGAGTACTCCTCGATCTCGATGGCCCGCGGCACGCCCTTTTCCACCGCACGCCTGAATGCGTAAGTGGGGGCAGGCACTGGGTTCCAGCAGTACGAGGTGATGAGCCTCGCCACGCATCCTGCGCCGATCAAGAGGTCCACAAAGGTGGTTGAGGCCCCTGTGGAGACGGTGAGGTCCCGTTTCCCCTGCCGGATCATCTCGTGGACCGCTGCGTGGGGCTCTCCGTGGAGGAAACCGCCAAGGTAGACGCTGTCTCCGTCTTGGACGAACTGCGCCACCGCCTCCCTCATGGACATGCGCTTGTCTTGGGCCTGCAATGACATCTCGCCGCGTCTCCACCCGCGAGCTGGCCTCACCTCCCCCCACCCTGTCCGCGGGCAGGGGCGAGGGGTTTCATTGTCTGGGAATCTTGTATACAATTTTGCTTATTATCACCTCATGGACTCAGGGTCAAGGCATCCGAGGTAGACCATGCGGGCAAGGGGAGAAAGGGAGATCTTCTATGGATGGTGGGTGGTCCTGGCCCTTTCCCTGGTGGCCTTTTTCGGGCCCATGGGTAGGTACCTCCTGACCCCCCTCTTTCCGTTCATAGAGAGAGAGATGGGATGGTCCAGGGAGGCCATCGGCACGGCATTCACGATCCACTTTTGGGTCTACGCCCTGATCTCCCTGTGGACAGGGCACCTGGTGGACACGATAGGCGGGAGAAAGACCATCTTCATCGGGGGGGCCATCCTGCTGGTGGGCCTTCCCATCCTCTCCTTGTCCAGGGAGCTTTGGCAAGTCTATCTCATCTTCGGCGTCTTCCTCGCGTTCGGGATCTCGATGACGCACTTCGTCCCCAATACCTCCATCGCGCGCAAGTGGTTCATCCGGAAGGCCGGCCTGGCAACTGGCCTCGTGATCGTGGGCACGAGCCTCGGGTTCGGGATCCTGACCCCCATTATCAGCTACGTATGTGACCTGACCGGGTGGCGAGTCACCACCCTGCTGTGCGGGTTGCTCTTCGGGACGGCAGTGATGGCCATGGCCCTGTTCGTGATAAGGAGCACCCCGGAATCCATGGGCCTCTGGCCTGACGGGGTGGCCCCCCTCCCCATGCCCAAGGAGTCGGATTCGCCGCCTGAGCCCAGGGGATCCATGTCTCCAGCCCTAAGGTCAAAGGAGTTCTGGGCCCTGTTCGTGGCCTACTCCATCATAGGAGTCGCCCTTCAGGGGATCCTGGCCCACATAGTGATGTGGGCGGTGGATCTGGGGGCCGAGCCAGCAGGGGCAGGTATCTTCATGGCCGCGTTGACCCTGCCCTCCATACCCATTCGGGTGTTGGGGGGGTGGCTGGGGGATCGCTTCGGGAAGAGGGAGGTCCTCATGATCTTCAACGGCCTGGCTGGGCTCATCTGGTTAGGGGGCTGG
>CAZOXN010000617.1:0-2294 GCA_964583655.1 uncultured Desulfarculaceae bacterium
CGAATGACTGGCATCAAGGAAAAGACCAGGCTCCTGAGGCTCGGCCTCGAGGCCCTTACAGAGCGGGAGAACGCTGGGCGTCTAGCCAGGCTGGGAGGCACAGAAAGGCAGTTGCAACCGATTCCTAGGAGACGTGCTACCTAGATGGTCCTCGCAGACACATCGGTGTGGGTCTCCCACTTTCGCAAGACCGAAGGTGAACTTGTGGGGCTGCTGAACCGTGGTTGGGTCATGTCTCACCCGTTCATAGTCGGCGAGCTTGCCTCCGGAAGCCTGAGGAACAGGAAAGTCATCCTCTCGTTGTTGCAGGATCTCCCAATGGCGGTCCTGGTGGAGCACCTGGAAATGGTCGCCTTCATTGAAGCACAGGGCATCATGGGAAAGGGCTTGGGTTATGTGGATGTCCATCTCCTGGTTTCCTCCAGGATCGCCGGTGTGCCGGTTTGGACCTTGGAGAGCGAGATGTTGAGTGCCGCTAAGATCCTCGGATCCAGTTACCAGAGGCGGTGTTGAGCAGAAATCATGGCAAAGGGCTAGTGTCACGAAGGGGCCGGGGATGACCCCGCCCCTTCGTCGCTGTTACCAACCTTTTCTCATGTGTCCCTTGCCCCAGCCCCCTGCGAGCCCGGGACCCCTGCCCGCGGTCAGCTTCTGTTGCTGCTCAGGGGTGAGTATGCCCCTGGCCTCGAGCCGGTGCTGGGTGGACAGCCCCTGGATCTGGGCCTGGAGAGCCGCGATCTCCCTCTGCTTGGCCGTGATCTGGGAAGCGTCCGGGTTGGGGTTGGCCCAAAGGAGCCTCAGCTCCTGCCTCTTGCTGAAGAGGCTCTCCTGCAGAGGGGAGATCTCCTCGAAATGTCTCTCCCTCATGGCCTGGAGCTGGGAGCTCTGCTCCTGAGTAAGCCCCAGATACGATGCCGCGTAGGGGTTGGCCATGCCTCCTCCCCCAGGCCCCATCCCCTTGCCCCATCCTGGGCCTGCCATACCCGATGCGGCCCAGCCCAGAAGGGCGACCCCTGCCATCACGCCTATCCATTTCCCTTTCATCTACCTTCCCTCCTCTTGATTTATCTGGGTTTCCATAGCGGAACCCGTGTTTCCCTTTGGCCCCTGAGCATCTGTCCAGCGGCCTTCTGAGCCATGGAGACTGCAGGGGTCGTGCCAGCCAGGGGCAAAGACCATTTATCGTGACATTTCAGGCGATTCCGTAGCCTTCCCCAGGATGGGCCCTGCCCGACGCAGGGGAAGAAAACGTCGAGGAAATGCACCCGTGAAGACCAAAAATCAAGAGTATGCAAGAGCTTAGAGACAGACCATAAAGACCTCACGGGCTCGACACCATTGTCGGGGGGTCCGAGAAATTGCCCGCAGGCCAAGGCCCAGGGAGTCCCGTGACCGGACATGACGTGGATGCGCCGCATCTTGGATGATCTTGCACCGAATGGTCGATCAGGTGTGAACCGGGCCCTTTCTGGATCCCCGGTCTCGCTCCTGGCTCCTACCCGGGTTCGTTGGCATCACGCGATACGGCATGTACCGGATCTTGGGTTGCACACTTGGCCACCATTGAGATATCTTGTGGATCCCCTGCTTGCGTTGCTGGCTTCAGGGCCGTTTCGGACGGACGAGCCAAGCTTATATAGAAACAAGGTTGAGGATGATGTCTGGATCGAGGTGGACCTCCCTTGCGCTGATCTGTCTTCTGACCTCGACCCTTCTTCTCGGACCTTCGAGCGCGGGCAGGGGGACCGACGTGTCGTCTCCCGAGAACGGCCCGGATCCTGCCATGAGCCTTCCCCAGGCCCTGGTGCTGGGCGTGGTGGAGGGCGTTACCGAGTACCTCCCCATAAGCTCCACAGGGCACCTCCTCCTTGCCCAGCGGGCCATGGGGATCGGAGGAGGGGGCGAGAGGTCTTGGTCTTCGGAGGGATCCGGCCGCAAGGAGGCCTCGGACGCCTATGCCATCTGCATTCAAGGCGGAGCCATCCTGGCAGTGCTCCTCTTGTACTGGCGCAGGGTCCTGGCCATGGTATGGGGGCTTCTCGGCAAGGACCCTGCAGGCCTGGGCCTTGCCCTCCGTGTGGCCTTGGCCTTCCTCCCGGCCGCACTCCTTGGGATCGCCTTGGAGGATCGCATAAAGGAGCACCTCTTCGGCCTTTGGCCTGTGGTCTCCGCCTGGCTCGTGGGAGGACTCGTCATACTCTTGTTCTCCAGGTCGGGGGGGGAGGGCCGTGGCAGGGTCGCCCGTCCCCTCGAGGATCTGTCCTGGAGTGGTGCATTGCTCATCGGAATCATCC
>CAZOXN010000618.1:0-2290 GCA_964583655.1 uncultured Desulfarculaceae bacterium
CATGTGGTCTATGTCGTACCGGATGCCCAGGCGGTCCAGGACGGCGAATGCCCTCCTGTACTCCTCGTTCCCCTCGGGACGGCCGAGGACCCCCTTGCGGATCTCGGGGTTGAAGGTCTGGAGCCCGAACTCGATGGCATAGCAACCGCCCCACCGAAGGAGCCCGGCCACCTCCTCGTCCAGCAACCCCACCTTTCCGAAGCATCGAAACGGCACCCCGATCTGAGCCCGATAGCGCTCCATCAGGTCGCGGAGCCACCCCCGGTCGGTGAAAAAGATGGGGTCGTTGAACATGACCTCCCGAAAGCCGTAGCGGCGTTTCATGGCCCCGAGCTCGCCGATGACCGATTCGACCCCGCGCCTCCTGAAGTACTTCCCATGATAGAGGCGGTTCCAGTGGCTCTCGCAGCAGTAGGTGCAGCGGAAAGGACACCCCCTGGCGCTCAGGATCACGTAATCGTCCGAGAGGTTCACCTCCTTCTCGAAGAGGCTCTTGTCCGGGTACGGGAGCCGGTCCAGGTCGCGGATGGGCGGACGAACCGGCTGGGATACGACCTCCCCTGCCTCTTTGTACCAGACGTTCCTCACCCCCTTGGGGGTCCTCCGGGACTCCGCGTTATCCAGGAACTCCAGCATGGCCTCTTCGGCCTCGCCCACGATCACGTAGTCCACCTCCTTGCGGGCCATCACCTCCTCTGGGACCAGGGTCGGATGTGTACCGCCGAAGAGGACAGGCGCGCCGAATCTCTCCTTGACCTCCCTTGCCACCCCCAGGGACCAGAGGTAGGTCCCGGTGAAGACCGAGAAGGCGGCTATGTCCGGGGCGCTCGCCTCGATGGCTTTCATCACCACGGCCCTTCGCTCCAGGAACCTCTCCAGAAAAGGGATGTGGAGGACGTTGTCGTTGAGCCCGAAGAGACCGGGGTCGTAGGCCAGGGTGACCTCGTGCCCCTCCCTCTTGAGCACGGCCGAGAGGTACTCGATGCCGAGGTTCTCCCTCCCCAGATGGACGAAGGTGACCTTCAAACCTCCTCTCCTCCCCCCATGCGGGACCTGAGAAAAGGCCCGAGATACCAGAGCCCGCGGAGGGGCAATGCCCCTTCCGGACACCTGCTCGTGCAGGCGAAGCAGCGAATGCAATCCTCCCACCGGATCCATGAGCCCGGCCTTCGGGTGACGGCCCCGGTGGGGCATACCCTCTCGCACTCCCCGCAGTCTCGGCAGACGCCGGGGTCGTGCTCGGGACGAAAAGAGCGCTCCCTGAGCCTGTAGATGAATCTGGAGATCCATGGATGGAGCTTGGGATCTCTGGCCGGCCTCCGGAAGGGGGCCGTCCCTTCGGGCAGGGGATCGCCCTCCCAGCGGAGCACATCCAGGGAGGCCGGCCCCAGCCCCATCTCCCGGGCCGCGCGATTGGTCGGGATATCGGATGGATCCCACCCCATGAGGCGGCATGCCCCCACGTCCACGGCCAGGAGGTCTGTCCCGGCCAGGACACAGCCCAGCCAGCGGGGACGTCCCTTGCCGCTCCCTCCCCCCTCCAGGGCGATCCCTCCGTCCATCACCGCCATATGAAACGGGACCTTCCGGTTGATCTCCACGATGGCCCTGGCCAATCCCTTTACGCCGCCGGCCCTCACATGGAGTGCGGCCTTGGTCCCCCCGGGCAGGAGTCCCATCTGGTTCTTGAGGGCGCCGGTCAGGCCCGTGAGGGTGTGGGTCTTGAGCTTGGGCAGGGTTATCCTCACCTCCGCATCCAGCACGGCCTTTGAGACCCAGAACCTCCCCAGGCCCGGATCCGAGGATTCCAATTGCACGAAATCCCCCGAGTCCAGATCCACGAAGGGCACCCCTTCCTCCGAGGCCAGGGCCAGGTACCCGGCGGACCTCGCAGCGGCCATGGTGTGCCCGGGTATGCCGCAGGAGTCCCCGAAGCGTGGCTCCCCCCCGCGGGATCTGACCCATCGGATCACCGCCCTTATGAACTCGGGGTGCGTGTTCCAGGCCTTGCGAGGGGGGCCCCCCTTCATCAGATTCACCTTGAGGAACACCTTCATGCCTGCGAGCTCCAGCCCTTGGCCGAGCCAGCGGAGGCACCTCTCCACGCCACGGCCTATACCAGTCTCATCCTCCAAGCGGGCGAGATAGACCGCCGGGGCCTCGTCCCTGCGATCCCAGGGTTGGGCACCCTGTTCTCCTGCCGCCCCTCTCTCCAGGTCTGTGCCCCTGGGCTCACCTAGAATGGTAGACTCCACTTGGAGACCTTTCGGAAGTACTTCTTTTCCACCAC
>CAZOXN010000619.1:0-2279 GCA_964583655.1 uncultured Desulfarculaceae bacterium
GTGGAGGTAGCTCATGGTCCCGTACTTGGAGAAACCCTGATAGGTGAACCCCCCCTTGATTCGCTCGATGAGACCCTTGGTCAACTCGCGGAAACGGTCGGGCCGGGCAACCCGGACCCCCTTGGTACCCGTGACGGCGATGGCCTTGAGGTTCTTGGAACCCATCACCGTGCCGATGCCCGTCTTGCCAAAGGCGCTACCTTCCCCTGTCATGATGGTGGCGTACTTGACGAGGTTCTCACCCGCGGGTCCGATGGCGGCGATCTGGATCCTGGGGTCCCCCAGTTCCTCCCGGATCATCCGGTAGGTCTCGGAGATGGTCTTGCCCCACAGGCCCGAGGCATCCCTTATCTCCACCCGGTCGTCGTCGATCCAGAGGTAGACAGGCCGCTCGGCCTTGTCCATGAAGATGATGACGTCGTATCCGGCCCATTTCAGTTCCGGGCCAAAGTGCCCCCCTGCATTGGAGTCCCCGAGGATCCCAGTGAGGGGCGACTTGGCCGTGGCATGACACCTCCCGGAGATCACGAGCCCGGTCCCGGTCAGGGGCGAGGTCCCTATGATGAGCCTGTTCTCCGGGCCCAGGGGATCCGTCCCTGCCTTGACCTCGCTGAAGACGAGCCGAGAGTTTATCCCCCGACCCCCCAGGAAATTGACACGCAGCTCCTCGCTCAGTCCCTCCTTGGATACCTCCCCACGTCTCAGGTCTATCCTGAGGACCCTTCCGGCCCACCCGTACATGTCAGTACCTCCACGTCCCCTCTAGCCCATGGACCCTCTTTCCCAGGACCAGCTCCGCAGCGGTCAGCCCTGCCCTCGCCGCCCGATCCACACCGACCCCCCGGCTTCGGAATGTGTCGCTCGCAAAGGAGAGGCCCCTCACGTTGGGCACCGACGGGGCCGGCCGGTAGGTCCCCACCAGGGTCGGCTTCTGGACCAATCCAAAGGGCGGACTCCCCACCAGGTGGCGCCTCTTCCATATCACGGCCTTCCCCTCCAGGGCAGGGAACATCACCCTGAGGTCCTCGTCGAAATCCTTGATCTTCTGATCCACCCACTCCCTCGGGCGGGTCCCCAGGAAGGTCGCGCCGCAGACCCACAGGTGGGCCCCTGGGGGGGCGACGTTGGGATCCAGGGCCGAATTCAGGAAGGCGAATCCCCCGAGCCCGCTCTTGGGGGCCGACAGCCAAGTGCACATCTCCTTGGGCTCCATGGCGAAGATGGGCTCCCGGGATGCCACGTAATATCCCAGCCAGCACACCTTGAACTTCTCCTGGGCCAGGTACCTGATCTGTTCCGAGTACCACTGCGGGAGGTCATCTTCGGAGACGGCCTCCAGGACGTTCCAAACCGGAAGTGTGCACACCACCTTATCGGTCTGGATCAGCTTGCGTTCCACCAGTTCTCCGGGCACCGACGGTTCCCCTTCGGAGACAATCACCCCCTCCACCTGTCCCTTATGGATGACCACCCTGTGGACCGGGGTGTTCAGCCTCACCTCGCCATTGTTCTTGAGGATCACGTCCTTGAGGATCCCGAAGATCCCGTCCCATCCGGCCTCGGGCCAGAACGAATACCCGGCCATCTTCTTCTCCCCGTAGTGGAGCTTCCTCACGAAGAGGTTGTCGCTGGCAGAGTGGTCGTACCACTCCTCGGTCATGCACTCCAGGACGGCCAGGTACTCGAACAGGGCGATGACCTCTTCGCTGCTGGTATGCTGCATGAGCCATGGACGCATGGCCACGTCGTCCAGGCGATCGAACTCGGAGTAGTCCATCTGGCCCAGGATGGATATGATCTTCTTCAGGTCCTCTTTTTTCCCTCGATACATCTCCTGGACTTGCCCCCATCTGCCATCCCGGAACACCGGCAGCGAACTGCTCACCGAACCATGTCTCAGCTCCACCCCCAGGTGCTTGAAGATGGCGGTGATCCCTGATCCGGAATCCTCCAGCAGGTGCCCCCCCAGGTTCAGCTTGAACCCGTCCACGTCCATCGCCGTGGCCCTCCCGCCTATCCAGGGCGATTTCTCGCATACAAGGGTCTTCATCCCTTCGCTGCTGAGTATGGCCCCGGCCACCAGCCCCGCGGGCCCGGCCCCTATCACCACCGCGTCGAACGCCTCCATCAGCTGGCCTCCCTTCCCGTCTGCATCTCGGCCAATACCTGATCCTTCAGCACGAACTTCTGGATCTTCCCGCTGCCGGTCATGGGGAAATCATGTGTGAATCGCACGTAGCGCGGGACCTTGTAGGGCGCGATCCTCCCTTTGCACCAGT
>CAZOXN010000620.1:0-2274 GCA_964583655.1 uncultured Desulfarculaceae bacterium
TCTCTGGAGGCATGGGGGATCGAGGAGCTGCTGGTAGTTTGGCTGGGCGAGCTCCTCTTCCTGTTCGAGACCAAGCGACTCCTCTTCCGGCGATTCGAAATCCGAGGGCTCGATGGACTCCACATGGAGGCCTCGGCGTGGGGAGAGGAGTACGAAGAGGGTCGCCACCCCATCAAGACCCTCATCAAGGCCGTCACCTTCCATCAGTTGCGGGTCGAACAGGTCAGGGGGAGGTGGAGGGCCAGGATCGTCCTGGATCTGTGAGTCTGGCTCGCGCGTGCCCGGTCGTCCTTTGAAGATGTGCGACCCATGGCCCGTAACGACGATGGGCAACGGACAAGGCTCGACGGACAGGATGCAGTTGACAGTAAGGGAGAAAGAGAATGAGCGAAAAAGTCCCTGTGAAGGTTCAGAGGATAGATGATTGGCGTTGGAGGATCCCTCGAGAGGGAAAGATGCGCACCGAGGGCCTGGTCTATGCTGACGAGAGGATGATGAACGACATCCCAAAGGACCAGAGCCTCCTTCAGGTCGCCAACGTGGCGACACTACAGGGGATCGTGGGCAAGTCCATGGCCATGCCCGATATCCACTGGGGGTACGGCTTCGCCATAGGCGGCGTGGCTGCCTTCGACTGCTCAACCGGCATAGTCTCCCCTGGCGGCGTCGGATACGACATCAACTGAGGTGTGCGCCTCATGCGCTCAGGTCTGAGCCGCGAGGAAGTGGAGAAGGAGATCAGGGTCTTGGTGGACACCCTGTTCGCGAACATCCCCTCCGGGGTGGGATCCCACAGGAGGGACCTCAAACTCACCCCAAAGGAATTGGCCAAGGTGTTGAGGGACGGGGTGAACTGGGCCATAGAGAACGGGTTCGGAACGATTGAGGACTTGGAGCACATAGAGGGACGAGGCCGAATACCGGATGCGGACCCCGGAAGGGTGAGCGACCGGGCCATGGAACGGGGAAGGGGACAGCTGGGGACCCTCGGGTCAGGTAACCACTTCGTGGAGGTGGGGTACGTGGAGGAGGTCTATGACGAGGAAGTGGCCCGGGTAATGGGGCTGGAGAGAAACCTCTCGACGGTCCTCGTCCATACCGGGTCGCGCGGCCTTGGACACCAGGTTTGCGACGACTACATCAAGGTCATGCTCGGTGCCTCCAGGAAGTACGGGATCGAGCTTCCGGATCCACAGCTCTGCTGCGCCCCCATCGATGCGCCTGAGGGAAGGGATTACCTAGCCGCCATGGCCGCGGCGGCCAACTTCGCCTTCGTCAACCGGCAGATGATCACCCACTGGGTGAGGGAGACCTTCGAGCAGGTCTTCAGGAAGGGGCCGAGGGATCTGAGACTGGACCTGATCTATGACGTCTGCCACAACATGGCCAAGATCGAGACCCACGACGTGGAGGGACAAAAGAGGCGATTGTGCGTGCACAGAAAGGGGGCAACCAGGGCGTTTCCCCCTGGTCATCCAGATATCCCGAAGGAGTACAGGGAGATCGGTCAGCCGGTCCTCATCCCAGGGGACATGGGGCGTTGTTCTTACGTCCTGGTGGGGACAGAGAGGGGTTTCAGGGAGACCTTCGGCTCCACGTGTCACGGGGCCGGGAGGGTGATGAGCAGGCACCAGGCCATAAAGGCCGCAAAGGGGCGATCCATCGCCAGGGAGCTCGAGGGAAAGGGCATCGTGGTCAGAGGGGCGAGCAAGGGGACCCTCGTGGAGGAGATCCCCGAGGCCTACAAGGACGTGACCGACGTGGTAAACGTGGTCCACGGGGCCGGCATAAGCCGCAAGGTGGCCAGGTTGAGACCGCTGGGTGTGATCAAGGGGTGAAGGACGAAAATCGGCGTTACGGTCCCCGAGTTGCCTCCCTCCACAGTGGAGTGCGCCCATGAAGGGCCCACTGCAAGGCGCGCGCGGCAACTCGATTTTTCCCTTGCATCGTGATAGAAGTGGGCGTAACTTGGCTTGAAGCCCGGTTGGTTGGCACAACGGATACCGGTCCGGAAAGGGGGCTCGTGCCTTTTACCTGCCGGTTCCCCAACCGTGACGCCGTCGGAATGGCTAAAGGCATCCCGGTAGCAGGATTCGTTTGGGTCCGTCATGGCGCTGGCCCCTTCACGTGGGCCAACGACACGGCAATTCACATCACTTGCAATTGGTCACAGGGGCTGGCGGCATTTCTCTTCGCTTCACGTCTTAGGCGCTCGACTTTCCAAAGGATTTGACCTCCGGGGGATCCTTGCCCCCTCCCTCGGTCGGCCTCAGC
>CAZOXN010000621.1:0-2274 GCA_964583655.1 uncultured Desulfarculaceae bacterium
GCCGGGCGAGGAACTTGCGCGGCTCGGGCTGCTCGCCGAGCGCTACGGACTCGGCACGATCTGGACGGCGAGCTATCTCGCCTCGCGTGACCCATTCTCGAACCTGGTGCCGCTCGCGCAGGCGTCGCGCACGATCCTGATGGGTCCGGTGGCCGTCAATCCCTATGACACCCATGCCCTGGAGGAGAGCCTCCGGGTCATAGGAGAGCACATCCAGCCCCACTGCCTGGTGCTCCTGGAGACCACAGTGCCTCCAGGGACCACGGAGTATGTGGCTTACCCCATCCTCAAGAAGGCCTTCGAGAAGAGGGGGATGACGGACAGGGAGCCGGTCCTGGCCCATTCCTTCGAGCGGGTTATGCCGGGCAGGCATTACGTGGCCTCCATCAGGGACTTCTGGCGGGTCTGCAGCGGGGTCAACCGCGAGGCCACCGAGAGGGTCGAGCGATTCCTCTCGCGAGTGATCAACGTAGAGGATTACCCCCTGGTCGTCTTGGATCGACCCATCGAGAGCGAGACATGCAAGATCGTGGAGAACTCGTACCGGGCCGCCATCCTGGCGTTCATGCACGAGTGGAGCCTCTTCGCCGAGAGAAACGGTGTTGACCTGATGAAGGTACTGGAGGCGATTCGAATGAGGCCGACCCACTCCAACATCCTCTTTCCCGGCCCCGGCATCGGCGGGTACTGCCTGCCCAAGGACGGCGGTCTGGGGGTCTGGGCGTACCACACCCTGATGGGATTCGAGGATGAGATCTTCAAGATCACCCCCCTGGCCATCGACATCAACGACACCCGCGCCCTCCACGTGGCGAGGCTGGTCCGGGATGCCCTTCGCAACATGGGGCGCCTGGTGGCGGCATCCCGGGTCACGCTCCTGGGCGCCTCTTACAGGGAGGACGTGGGGGACACTCGTTACAGCGGCTCTGAGCTCGTGGTGAGGAAGCTGGTGGAGATGGGGGCCGACGTGGCCGTGCACGATCCCTATGTCAAGCGTTGGTGGGAGATGGAGAAACAGGACTCCTACCCTGCGGATGGGCAGTCCAGGTCCAGGTTCTTCCGCAACCAGGGGGGACTGCGGGACCTCCGCGTGGAAGGGGACCTGTCCCTGGCCCTCGCCGGGGCGGACGCGGTGGTCCTGGCAGTGCGCCACAGGCCTTACCTGCTCCTGGACCCCGACGAGGTGGTGGCCATGGCGGGGAGGCCCCTGGCGGTGGTGGACTGCTTCGGGATCTTGGATGACCGGCGCATCCGGCGCTTCTTCGAGCTGGGCTGCGAGGTCAAGGGACTTGGCCGGGGGCATATCCAGCGCATAAAGGAGGAGGTGCGCTCCGTGACCCACACCCCCCGCACGGCCCGAAGCGGATCTCCGGGCAGCCTTTGATGGGACGCACCGGGCCTTCCGAGGAAACCGAGGTGAAGAAGACCTCTGGAGCCACGCCCACCCCGTCGCCCGGGGGCTCATCGGGGGGGGCCCTGCCCCCCTCGCCGAGGCCGGGTGTTGGGAATGAGGTTGTCGCGGGTAGGGAGGCTTACTTGCGGTGGGGAATGTTCCTGTTGCTCCTGGCATCGTTCGTCTTGGGGTCCCTCGGGGTCGTGTCCGAGCTTTCACGCCTTTCGCTTCGCGATCGGCTCTATTCCCACCTCGTCCTCATCCCTCTGGTCAGCGCCTACTTCATGTGGGCCAAGAGGGGATCGATCCCGCATAGATCCCGGACCTCCTGGAGCCCCGGATTGGCGATCCTGCTCCTGGGGGCGGTCCTCTCGATCCTGGGGCCCCGACTGGGACACGGCCTGGCCCAGGGCGACGAGCTGGCCGTGGGGGCCCTGTCCCTGGTGCTTTGCTCCTGGGGGGCATTTCTCCTGTGCTTCGGAGGGCGGGCCTGGAGGGCGGCGTCTTTTCCATTGCTTTTCCTGATCTTTATGGTGCCTTTGCCAAGCCCTGTTCTTGATGCCCTCGTGACCGTCTTGCAGCGCGGCTCCACAGAGGCCGCCGACGTCCTCTTTCAGATATCCGGTGTGCCGTTTGTAAGGGAGGGGTTCGTCTTTCGCCTGCCTGGCACAGTGATCGAGGTGGCCCCCGAGTGCAGCGGGATTCGATCCGGGCTGGCACTTTTCATCACCAGTGTCCTGGCGGGACAGCTCTTTCTGCGCACATGGTGGGCTAGGACCTCCCTCGCCTTGGCGGCCTTCCCCATAGCCATGTTCAAGAACGGGGTTCGCATAGTCAGCCTCTCCCTCCTCGGGGTCTACGTGGACCCGAGGGTCCTGGAC
>CAZOXN010000622.1:0-2268 GCA_964583655.1 uncultured Desulfarculaceae bacterium
CGTTGAGGAGGATGGGTATAGCTTCGAGGAAAATGCCCTGAAGAAGGCGCGCATCCTGTGCCGTTGGTTCAGGGGGATCACCGTGGCCGATGATTCGGGGCTGGAGGTGCAGGCCCTGGGAGGGGCGCCGGGGGTCTGCTCTGCGAGATATGCTGGACCCGGGGCGAGCGACGAGGAGAACAACCGGAAGCTGCTCTTGGCCATGGCCGAGGTGCCACCGGCCCAGCGCCAGGCTCGATTCCGGTGCGTTCTGGCTTTGGTCCATCCGGATGGCAAGGAGTGGCTTTTCGAGGGGTCTTGCGAAGGGGCGATTGCCTCCGAGATCAGGGGGAGTCACGGCTTCGGTTACGACCCGCTCTTCCTCCTGCCCCAAGAGGGAAAGACCTTTGCCGAGATCGGCCCTGAGGTCAAGAACAGGGTGAGCCATCGTGCCAAGGCCTTGGCCAAGCTGAGGGAGGCCCTGGAGGTATTGGCGGGAGGTTGAATGGCTTGGGGCTCCGTGATAACATCATCAGGGACGGGGTGTAGCTCAGTCTGGTTCAGAGCGCTAGCTTTGGGAGCTAGATGTCGGGGGTTCAAATCCCTTCACCCCGACCAAACGCAGGCCCCTTTTAGGAGAGATTCCTTCCGGTTTTTTTGTCCGTGTGTTTTTCGATGCGGGGCCGAGCCCCTTGCCTTGAGCTAGGGGCCAGCCTGAGTCTTTTCGACCGGTCAATAACGAGTTTTTGGGTACCCAGGGAGCCATAATCTGGTATGATTGAGCCAGAAAGGAGGTGATGCACCGACCTAGGATGTCACGGTTTGGTCGTATCTCACCCACGCGACACCCGTAAAAAAGAGGAGGCAGCCATGTATATCCAGCAAAACGAGCTTTTCAGGGGCCTCGAGAAGTCCATCATCGATGAGATCGGCAGGATAGGGGTCGAGACCCGTTGCCGAAAAGGGGAATTCGCCCTTAAGGCAGGCCAGCCCGCGGACTTCCTGTTCATCCTTCAGGAAGGCCGAGCCAGGGTGATCATCGGGGAAAAGGGTCACATCGATTTCGTGGCCTGCGATCCAGGAGACATCTTCGGATGGCCAAGCCTGGTGGATCGTCCCGTGTACACCGCTTCGGTGGAGTGCCTCGAGGATTGCAAGCTGATAAAGATCCCCAAGGACAGGCTTGCAGCCATCCTGGCCAAGGACCCATCCAGCGCGGCGGTCTTCTTCAAGAGGCTTGCGGGCATAATCGGCCAGCGTCTGATCAACTCGTACAACGTGATCCTCTCCGCCTATCAGGCGCAGGGGCCTCCTTCGTACGGCTAGGATATCCTGGGGTCGGGTGAGGACACGATGGGCATCGCTACCGGCAACTGGTCGAAGTCTCTGACGGGGTCAGTTGCCGGTTGTTTGTCGTCAGTTGGAAGAACCAGAAATCGCCGCGAGCTTACCAAACCAAATCCAACCAGTTTGGGCCCTGCTTGCCTTGTTTGGCTTCAATGGGTCCCTATTGGGACGGCAATTGTTTTCCTTTACTCAGGGCCGGCCGCGTACGCCTTTGTCAGGACAGAGTGATTGCCGTGAAGTGATGGAATCATGGGTCTGACTCATTCCAATGATCATGAGATGTGCCATCCAGTGGCAAGTGTGGTGAAAAACAACAGTAACGGCGCACGAAAGATGTTGACATTTTCGACCCCTTTCCTTATAATCGGCCGGTCTCTGTGAGACCCGGAAGGCCTTCCGAACCGAATCGGGTGGACGGTCGCCATCAAATTTCCATTAGGAGGTAGAGCAATTGCCTTTGGATCCAACCAAGTACGCGGACTGGCAGATAGCGGAAGAGGCAGAGCAGTATATGAAGCGAGCTGAGGAACTGGCCGAGGAACTAGGCATAACCAAGGACGAGCTTCTGCCTCATGGCCACTACGTGGCAAAGGTCGATTACGCCCGTGTCCTGAATCGCTTGAAGGACCGGCCGGACGGAAAGTTCATAGAGGTCACGGCCATAACCCCCACCCCTCTGGGCGAGGGCAAGTCCACAACCACCATGGGCCTGCTCCAGGGGATCGGCAAGAGGGGCAAGAAGGTAACGGCGGCCATCCGCCAGCCCTCAGGGGGGCCCACCATGAACATCAAGGGCTCAGCCGCCGGGGGCGGCCTTTCGCAGTGCATCCCCCTCACGGAGTTCTCCCTGGGCCTGACAGGGGACATCAACGCGGTCATGAACGCCCACAACCTGGCCATGGTGGCCGTCACATCCCGTCTCCAGCACGAGTTCAACTACAC
>CAZOXN010000623.1:0-2263 GCA_964583655.1 uncultured Desulfarculaceae bacterium
GGCTCGGGGAGTCCTCCGGGGGGTCGGCCTTCAGGGACAAGGAATTGAGGATACTGCATCACAACTTCCTGCGTCTTCGTGTCGTGCAGGACGACATGCGCAACGATTACGAGGTCCTCCGGTGGGCCTTGCATCAGCAGGAGCCATCTTCCCGCTTGTCTCAAGCCCTCCAGGGCAGGGGAGGGTTCTACTGGCAGTCGCATCCCAATGGCGAGAGGGTAGTCTACACCCATGGGGCCCCGGGTGGGGGTATGGTGCCCGTGGACCCTCACTGGATCCTCTCGCGGATGAGAGAAGGCGCGGACGTCAAGGATATCGTCCAACCCGCTAAGATCTGGGTCGACGGTGCGCTGCCCGCCGCCATCCTGGACCAGCTGCAGGAAGGGATCCAAAGGCACCTGACCGTCCTTCGGCAGCAGGACCCATACGACCTGGAGGTCCTGTGTAAGCTGCGCGACTTCAAGATCAGCATGGCCCTGCGATACGTGGCCATGCTGGGTGGACGAATGGGGATCTCTTCCCCTCTCGACCCTGTGCTCTCCCTCCCCCTGGGGGCCAACTCCATAACCATGGAGGACGCCTGTCGCATGTACTATGCCTTGGTCACAGGGAGCGTCTTCTACCCTGAGGCCGATAAAGAGGAGTCATCCACATTTCTCATCACCAGGATCGAGGGTCCTGAGGGGGACGTCATCTACGAGGCCCATCCCAAGCCGCGTCGTCTGTTGGATCGTCAACAGTCGGATCAGACAGCCGAGATCCTCAGGAAGGTGATCTCCAACGGCACCGGTCACCAGGCTGAGGGTGCCCTTTTCCTGAGCGGAACGCGTCATGAGGCCGAGCTGAGGAGGCTCAAGATAAAGGTCCCAGCCCTGGGAAAGACCGGGACCTCGGACGAGTACAGGAACTCTAGCTTCGTGGGGTTCATCCCGGGTGTGGCTGCCGGTGGTTCATCCCTGACCCTGGAGAATGGGGTGGTGCTGGCCGTGTATGTGGGTTATGATGATAACCGGCCCATGAGGAGCCCTAGGATACGCGTATACGGGGCGGCGGGTGCCCTCCCCATCTGGATCACGGTGGCGCAGGCCGCGATTCGAGACCTGGGATACGAGGAGAAGGCGGATCTGGTGGACCTGGCCTTCCGCCCCGGTGCCACCCTCGAGATAGAGTGGTCCGCGGAGAGTGTCGAGGTCCCAGTGGATCCCGGCAGCGGGCTTCCCGCTTTGGAGGGATCGAGAAAGACATTGGTACATACCTATGGGGAGCTGAACACTGGGAGTGTGGATCCCAAGAGGTTCTTCTGCCCCGTGCGAAAGGCGGAGAAGGGCATATGAGATTCAAAGAAGGGCCCTTTTGGAAGGCCTGCCTTGGCCATGGGGCGATCCTGGCCCTGGCGTTGATGTGTGCCTCGTGCGCCCCCAAACAGCAGGTCGCTTTGAGACAACCTCCAGCGGGGCCGTCTGCGCGCCCGCCAGCGGAGGTCCAGGCGGCCCAACGGACGGCTCCCCCGTCCATGGATTTGTCTCTGATCCAGAGGGAGATCCAGAGGCGGCGGGACGCCATTTCCACCGCCAGGGGGCGTTTGGAGCAATCCTCAGGAGCAGGGGCGAAGGGCGAGCGGATGGCCCTGGAGTCCTGGATCCGTGCAACCGAGGAACAGGTGGCCCGCCTAGAGGCGACGCGAAAGGAGCTGCAGGGCCTGCCTCCGGCCACGGACGCGTCCGAGCGGGCCAAGAGGTCTCAGCGGGTGGCGGAGCAGCTGATGGAGTGTCTTGCACTGGCGCCTTTGGACCCGCCCCTTCTGGCCCCGGATGCCCGGGCTCGCGTCAAGGAGGAGACCCGCGTCTCCTGGGACATACTGCGTTCGGACTACGCGCGTGGAGACTGCCCGGCGGTCCTTCAGGAATACCGCGCCGTGACCGACACCCACTCGGGGGTGGCGGTGCCGGCCGATGTGCAGCTAAAGCGTGCCTTATGCCTGAGCCGCACCGCAAAGCGAAGGGAGGCCATCCAGGTCCTGGAAAAGCTGCTGGCGGGAGGAGATCAATTGGTCGACATCCAGCAGGCCAATTACCATGTGGCCAACTGGCTCTTCGAGGAGGGGGAGCTGGACAAGGCGGCGCAGAGATACAAGTCCGTCCTGGAAGGGGGGGCGGAGCGCGACCGGTGGGCTGACCTGGCCAAGCTTCGGATGGAGCAGATCCGCCTGCGACGAGGGGAGGGGGTTTCTCCGCAGCCGGTGGAGAGGCCCCAGGAGCCCACC
>CAZOXN010000624.1:0-2250 GCA_964583655.1 uncultured Desulfarculaceae bacterium
ACCCGATAGCCCCCCAGTTTGGCCTCCCTGGGGATGGTCCAAGTGGTCTCGGCCACACCCTTGGCGTCCCAAGTCAGGGGGAACTCGTAGCTCTGCTCGCCTCCCAGGTGTTCGATGGAGACGAGCTGCGGTCTCTTGGCCTCGGGAACCGGCGAGAATCCCTTCATGGTATGCTGGCGCAGGATGTGTTTCATGTGCACGGTCTCACCCGCCCTGAGGAGGGTTCGATCAAAGATCGTGTGACCGATGCAGGGGCCTCCCGTGCGCTCCGTAGGGAGCTGGAAGCGCCAAGGCTCGATCCCTTGATCCCAGCTCGAGTGCACGAAGGCCATGTCCGTCGCGGTCTGGGCCGCGATGAAAAGGCCTCCCCCTATTCCCCTGAGGGCCTCCATCTGGGGATAGTCAAAGCGATCCGTGTTCACGCGGCAATGCGGAAGGTCCTGGGGGGAGGGGAGCGCTGAGTCTATCCTCGCGATCCCGTTGGCATCGCTCTTGCCGGCCCACAGGACCCTCTCCTGGCAATCGCGCACCGTGACCTCCGCGGCCTTTACGGGCCTTCCTTTATCCAGGCTCGTCACCCAGACCAGAGAGGCCTCCCGTCCCCACTTGAAATGGACCGAGAGGTTGGTGACCAAGGCCGCTGCGGGAACGAACATCGGTTTGGGGGGATCCAGGAGGGCACCTCCGAGGATCTGACTCTCCAACTCGACGAGGTAAAGCCCAGGTCCCCTGAGCGGGATGCCGACCACCTCGAAGGCCCTTGCCCCCTTGGGCTTGCGGACCTCGAACTCCGTCACCTCTTCCTGGGCCGAGAACATGGATCGCTCTCGGGAAGCGGCGGCCACCTTCCTCAAGGCGGACTGGAGATCGTCGGCATGGCCAGGGGCCACGTTGAGGATCCTGGCCTGGACCTTCCCCTTGATCCCATGGGCCTCCCCCATGCGCAGGGCCCTTGCCTTGACCTCCGGCTCCAAGTTCCTCAGCGTGACGGGGAGCATGCGATCCCCCATGAGCTCCACGATCCCGAACCGCGCCGGGAACTTGGCCAGGGGGGGGTACTTGTCCATGCGCACGGCCAGGGGAAACCGATCCGCGTTGGACAGTGGCCTGCCCGCGTCATCCTTGAGCCCAGCGGGGACCTCCACCTGGTAGTTGGCGTCCTCCGGAAAGGGGCCAGGGAAGGTCACCCCACGAACCAGGTCCGACTCAGGGACCTGAGGCCTCCTGATCTCACCGCCAGCACCCCTCAGCAGGACCTCCTCCGCGTCCGCCTTGGACACGCTGGCGGAGAACTCGACCCGCACGGGGAGCATGGGGAGGCAGCCTTTCCTGGGGTTTTCCCTCTCGCAGCGGAACGCGGCCGTGAACCTGGGCCTTGTCTTGAAGGGGATTACCTGATCTTGGGTCGTCGAGACCCCACTCCTGGTGCTCACCCCTCTTCCCCAGATCAGGCTCACCTCGGAGCTGGCGGGAAAGCGCTGGCGGCACTGGATCAGGACCTGAGGAAGCGAAGGCCTCTCGCTTCCCCTGTAATAGGCCTTGAGGACCTCCTCTCTCTCCCCACCATCCACGATGCGGACACCGACCCTGTCCTGGATGCCTCGTATGGAGAAGGAGACATTCTCCAAGACCGAATCCGGAGTTGGCTCCGCGTCCAGTGTCAGGATGAAGATCTGCTCCTCATCGATCCCCTGGCTCCCCTGGTAAGGGACCGAGGCCACGATGGCCGGGCCGCCTGTGGAGAAGGAGAATGAACGCTGACCCCCGATCTCCTTTCCCGAGAGGGCTCTGGTCTCGGGCTTGAGGCGAAACTCGCATCTGACCCCAGCGGGGAGCTCTCTGTCGAAATCGTAGATCCAGTTCTTGGAGTCCGCCCAACGGCTTGTGCCCCTCTCAGGGCAGTCCACATCAAAGGGCTCCATCACCCCCCTGGGATCCCCCAACGGCACCATGGGCTCCGAGAAACTCGCCCTCACCTGACGCACCCCCTTGACCTCCCCCTGCGGGGTCAAGACCAGGATGCGCGCCTCCTGCCCCGCCTGGGCGAGATTGGCCAGGACGAGGGCGCCGGCCAGCATCAATCCCATGCATCGCCCTTTCATGGCCTCCCCCTTTCTCACTGCCTCCGGAACTGGTCAGACCATGCGATCTCTCTTTGCCTCACTCGGGCCGAACACTAACACAACTCCCCGGGGATGCCAACGGCCAAGAGCGCGGATTCGCGCACTTGCCAGGGCCCAATGGGGGTTG
>CAZOXN010000625.1:0-2250 GCA_964583655.1 uncultured Desulfarculaceae bacterium
GCCAACCAGTACAAGCGGCTCATAAACATCTACCAGGAGAAGACCGCCGGGACCAGGAGCGCCTTCACCGGGAAACCCAACCCCGGCTACTCCACTTACCTTCCCATCACAACCACCCTGGGCAAATCCCCCAAAGATGAGGGGTTTGAAGACGGCTACCCCTTAAGCCTCATAACCCAACGGGACATCCGTATGACCAAGTCCAGGACCGTGACCGACTACTGGCTCCTGGCCATGCTCCCGGAAAACGGGATTATCATCAACCCCAGGGATGCTTCCAGGCTGGGGCTAAAAACCGGGGACAGGGTCCAGGTGGTCTCGGCCACCAACCCCAGGGGCGTCTGGGACCTCAAAAACGGCAAGCTCAAGCCCATGGTCGGGAAGGTGCAGGTCACGGAGACCATCATGCCGGGGGTGGTGACCTTCACGTTGGGCCATGGCCACTGGGCAACGGGTGCAGCGGACATGGTCATAGACGGAGTGAGGGTCCCGGGCGATGAGCGTCGCGCCACGGGCATACACGCCAATGCCGCCATGTGGGTGGATCCTCACCTCAAGAACACCTGCATGCTGGATCCCGTGGGCGGGAGTGTGAGTTTCTACGACACCAAGGTCAGGCTGGTCAAGGTGTGAAACCGCAAGCCCACCCATTGCCAGGGATCGAGGAACGGCCCTTGAGGACACCTTGAGGCCTTTCGACGAACTCCTCAGAGAATCCGTGAGCAGGCATGGCCATCTATGCCCTGGGCAGGTCCTAGGCGTGCGGATGTCCATACTCGGCTGCACCCTCCTTTGCATCGAGGACCCGCGCTCCAGGCAAGAGAGCAAGAAGCTCATTGTCTTCGTGGAGATGGACCGCTGCGCCGCGGACGCCATAGAGAGCGTGACAGGCTGCTCGATGGGAAAGAGGACCTTGAAGTTCCGCGATTACGGGATCATGGCGGCCACCTTCTGGCACACCGAGAGAGACCTGGCTTATCGAATACTGGCCCGGGAAGAGGCCAAGCTCAGGGCGCGTGTCCTGGCTCCGGGACAGGGGGACCCCTTTCACCAACAGCTAGAAGCGTACAAGACCATGTCGGATAGGGACCTTTTCGCGGTGCAACGTGTAGAGGTGACGCTGGAGCCGTGCGATATGCCGGGCCCCCCTCGCCGGCACGCCCGCTGTGCCCGCTGCGGCCAGGTCGTCCGGGACGGACGAGAGGTAGTGGTGGGGGAAGAGGTCCTTTGTCGGCCTTGCAGCGGCGAGTCCTACTTTCGGCCGTGCGCTTACCCCATGGCCAAGGCACTGCGTTGAGGAGCATCGCTTTCCACCCCGGGGTCAACGCAGGGAGCCTCGTGCTATCCCGATTTCCTCGATGCCTCTCTTTTTCTGGCTGAGAGTACGTCCCGTTGCACTGCGAAACTGATCTGGTTGACTCTGGATGTCGATGAATGTAGAATGTGATATATAGCTATTCGGCTATTGATTACACCCGGGTGACTCTCGGATGAAATCTGCGCTTCGCACCTTGAGGGCCCTCGGAGACCCCAACCGCATGCGCATCATGAAGATGCTCCAGAGTAGGGAGATGTGCGTGTGCGAGCTGGCCGAGGCCCTGGGCATATCCCAGCCCAGCGTCTCCAGACACATGCGGATCCTGGCCGAGGCAGATCTCGTCCTCTCGCACAGAGAAGGGGTCTGGATCCACTACCTTTGGAACCCCTCCCCTTCTGACCGCTACGCGGCCTCCATGCTTCAGGCTCTGACCAACTGGCTGGAAGAAGACCCGCACATCCGGGCATTGCTCGACAAGGCCGCCAAGATCAAGCGCGAGGAGATCTGCCGTCGGCCTGTGCGGCAAGAGGGACGGAAGGCACCAAGGGGGGTATCTCCATGACCCAGGAAGCAGGAAGGCAGAGGAAGAGGGTCCTCTTCCTGTGCACCGGGAACTCCTGCCGAAGCCAGATGGCCGAGGCGTGGGCTCGCAGACTACTGGGTGATCGGGTGGAGGCATACTCGGCCGGGGTGGCGCCTTCGGGTTTGGACCCGAGGGCTATGAAGGCCATGGCCGAGGTGGGGATCGACATCTCGGGCCACAGGTCGAAACACGTGGATGAGCTACCCCAAACCGAGTTCGATTACGTGATCACGCTTTGCGATGAGGCCCAACAGAGCTGCCCCGTGTTCCCTGCCAAGGTGAGGGTGATCCACCACGGATTCCAGGACCCCCCGCTTCTGGCCCTCTCGGCCAGGGACGAGGAGGAGGC
>CAZOXN010000626.1:0-2249 GCA_964583655.1 uncultured Desulfarculaceae bacterium
CTTCATGGAGATGGCCTTGAAACCAGGGGCACCGGCAGGCACAAGGATGCAACTGATTTCCCTCTTTCCATCGGCCCGAAGCCCCGTGACCGCTTGCACCACCACCACCCCTGTCAACTCGCAGGCAGAATTGGTGATGAAGATCTTGCTGCCGTTGATCACCCACTGGCCATCTCTCACCTCGGCCTTGGTCTGGGATCCGCCGGCATCCGATCCCGCGTTCGGCTCCGTCAGGCCGAAGGCCGCCAGGATCTCCCCCCGGCACAGCCTGGGGAGCCAGAACCTCTTCTGCTCCTCACTGCCGTAGTAGTAGATGGGGCCGATGCCGAGGGAATTGCCGGCAGCGATGGTGGCCGCCTGGGATCCATCCACCCGTGCGAGTTCCTCCACGGCTATTATGTAAGAGACGTAGCCGATATTCGAGCCTCCGTACTTCTCCGACACAAAACACCCCAGAAGGCCCATCTCCGCCATCTTCTTGGTGAGCTCCGAGGAGAACTCCTCCCGTTCGTCCAGCTCCGCGGCCACTGGGGCGATCTCGTTCTCTGCAAACTCGCGCACCGCCTGCCGGATCAGATTCTGCTCTTCGGTGAGATCGAAAGACAAAGCCATGGCCCCTCACCCCGCCTTTCTCGTCCCTCGAGGTCTTATGTTTTCCTCCACCCACCTCACCGTCTCATCTATGGGCGTCCCAGGTGTGAAGATCTCCTTCACCCCCATCTCCTTCAACCTCGTGATATCGTCCTCCGGGATGATGCCCCCACCGAAGACCACGATATCCTCGGCACCCTGTTCCTTCAGCAATTTGAGGACCTCGGCGAAGTGCCGGTTGTGGGCCCCGGCAAGGGAGCTCAGTCCCACCGCATCCACGTCCTCCTGGATGGCCGCCTTAACGATCTGCTCCGGGGTCTGATGGAGCCCAGTGTAGATCACCTCGAAGCCTGCGTCCCGAAAACCCCTTGCTATCACCTTGGCACCACGGTCGTGGCCGTCCAGCCCCGGCTTGCCCACGAGGATCCGGATCTTCCTCTCGTTTGTCATACCGCCCTCCCATGAAGACGATCCGCCAACGGCACTCCAAAGGAGTCACACAAATGGCTCAGAAGTAACCAGGATCCCTATACTCGCCGAATACTCCTCTCCATACGTCGCATATCTCCTGGAGGGATGCGTAAGCCTTGACAGCATCCAGGATGAAGGGCATGAGGTTCTGTTGCCCTTCGGATGCCCTCCTCAGCGCCTTGAGCCTTTCCTCCACCACGCGGTTGTCGCGGCTGCGTCTGACCTCCGCTAGCCGCGCGATCTGCGCCTTCTCCAGGACGTCGTCGATCCGCAGGATCTCCACGGGCAAGGCCTCATCCGTGAAGTACTTGTTCACCCCCACGAGGACCCGCTCCCCGGAGTCCACTTGTCTCTGATACGTGTAGGCCGCCTCCGCGATCTCCTTCTGCGGGTACCCGAGCTCGATGGCCCTGACGATGCCTCCGAGCTCGTCTATCTTGTTGATGTAAGCCCAGGCCTGCTCCTCCATTCGGTCCGTCAAGGCCTCCACGAAGTACGAGCCTGCCAGTGGGTCGATGGTGTTGGCCACTCCGCTCTCCTCGGCTATTATCTGCTGGGTCCTGAGGGCTATGGTCGCCGCCTCCTGACTGGGCAAGGCCAGGACCTCGTCCAACGAATTGGTGTGAAGCGACTGCGTCCCGCCCATGACCGCCGCCATGGCCTCTATGGCCGTTCGCACCACGTTGTTGTAAGGCTGCTGAGCCGTGAGGGAGCAACCCGCTGTCTGGCTGTGGGTCCTGAGCATCCAAGATCTCGGATCCCTTGCCTTGAAGCGATGGCGCATGATCTTGGCCCACATTCTCCTGGCCGCCCTGAACTTGGCAACCTCCTCGAAGAAGTCCATGTGAACATCGAAGAAGAACGAGAGCCTGGGGGCGAAGTCATCTACGTTGAGGCCGCGTTCGACGGCCGCCTGGACGTATCCTATGCCGTCTGCGATGGTGAAGGCCAGCTCCTGCACGGCCGTGGAGCCAGCTTCCCGGATGTGATAACCGGAGATGCTGACTGTGTTCCACCGGGGTACCTCCTTGGTGCAGTACTCGATGGTGTCCACGATGATCCGCATGGAAGGACGGAGGGGGAGCATGAAGGTCTTCTGGGCGATGAACTCCTTGAGCATGTCGTTCTGGATGGTTCCCCCGATCTGGTCCTTGCGCACCCCCTGTTTCTCTGCCACCGCGATGTAC
>CAZOXN010000627.1:0-2249 GCA_964583655.1 uncultured Desulfarculaceae bacterium
CCACCCACCACGCCGTCCCCTTGTCCACATTTCCCAACTTGAAGTGCTTCCATGCCCCGGAGCCGGCCGTGAAGACCACGGCCGTGATCGTCGTACCTACCGCCAAGGCAGGGGGAAAGCCGAAGCCGAAACGTGCTGCAGGGAGCATGAGGACGCAGCCCCCGGTTCCCAATAGTCCACCGACGATTCCAGCCGCAATCCCAACCACGAACAAGATCACATAGGTCAAGACGCTCAATTCCATCCCGCACCTCCCCTCTCTTATCTTTCTCGGTACTCTCGCGACAACAAAGGAGACACCCTTGTCCTCCTCACCCTTTTTCCACCAGGTACTCCATCCCCTCGATGGCCGTGGCGAATGTGGTGGAGGCCAGGGCGAAGCGAGTGGCCAGGATGGCCTCGGCGATCTCCTCCTTGGTGACCCCCGCCCTATGAGCGAGCTTGATGAAGGTCTCGGTGCAAAGGTGGCACCCCACGGCGGCAGAGGCAGCTATCATTATGAGGTGCTTGTACTTGGGTGGGATATGCGGAAGCTCCATCACGAACTTCCTCTCCTGTGCCTGCCTCGGTATCCACTCCGGTATCAGCTTGGACATGAGGACCATGGGCCTCGGCTCCTCTCCCAGCCCCTGTTCCATGGTCTTGAGGATCTCCTCGACGCTCATCTTCCTCTCCTCCATCTGTCTGTCCTCCTTTCAGAAGATCCGGCTCGAGCCACCCACATAGTCTAGTCAACTGCATGCCTAGCTGGGAATATATTCTTAAACAGCCCACTGGTCAAGCCCATACCTGTCTGCTGTCTTATTGCCAGCGGTCAGGGAATTCCACGTGGGGCTTCAGGAACCACCCCACCAGGTGAAGCCAATCGAAGAAGGCCTTCTTGTAGGTAGGAGCTGGGGCCCAGCACCCTCGTATGGCCCTGGCCAATTGGGGGAAGCCCATGGCATCCGTTCGAGGCAAGTTGAAGGGGAACTCGTGCCTGCCAAGGCTCAACAGGACGGTTGGGATCTCGCGCCCGAGATGCTCCCCTATCGCTTGGCCCGGGAAGATGGGATCATGGGGGTCGGCGATCACCAGGAGCCGGTCGCGCACCCTGGCGACATCATGGCTCAGGGGACGGTCGCCCCCGTGTTTCAGGAAGAGCTGTCTGAATCGATTCCCCTCCGGCGTGTCCTCGTACAGGGAGCGAAACCCAGGGCTTCCCTCCTTGCGGTAGCCCTCCAGGTAGAAGCTGGTGCCCCTTTGGTAAGCCTCTTGGTCAACGACCAGGACGCTCACGGGGTTTGCCTCATCCCAGGCGGTGAAAGAATTGAATAGGACCATCCGGCTTTCCTCAAGCCATCCGTCCACGTCCATCAGGAGCGCGCCCAGGAAGAGGTAACCGCTTATGGAGTAACCGAGGAAATGGGGGGTCGCCCCGTGGGCCAGGGGCCTCAGCCGGCCTCTGGGCCCCCGGGCCTCGAGCGAACCCTCGCGGATCAGCCTCAGGAGATCCCTCAGGTCCTGGTAACTCTGCAGTGCCCCTCTCAGGAAACGTTCAGGTGCCTCGGATATCCTCTGGCTCGCCACCGCGTTGAAGGGGCTGGAACAGCGATTCCCTGGGATCTGTTTCCTCCTGTGATGGCATGTTCGGCCGAGCCTGATCCATGAGCTCGGGCGGCGGTTTATGTGGAAGGCACAGGGGAAGATCAGGACCGGGACCTGGAGCTCCCGGCAGAGGCAATATGCCCAGGGGAAGAGCTTCACAAACTCGGACTCGTTGAATCCGTGTCCGAGGACCAGACACTCCGATGCCACAGCATCCGAATGGGGAAGAAAGACGGGCAACAGGAAGGAGAGATTCTCCAGGATCTCCTGGTCCTCCGAAAGGAGATACCCGCCTCCCCCCGATGACACCTCGAGCCACATGCAATCAGCGGGTTGGCGCCCACCTTGCCCGGGAGCCTCCCTGGGAGAACCGCTCAGCCACCCATTGCGGAAGGCCTCGTACGCAGGGCCCAGATCTTCATGCAAGGCCATAGCCTCTGCCCCATGGGAGCGCCTCAACCAGCAGACGCAACTGGTCTTTGGAGCTCGTCACCCCTCGGCTCGTCCGAAGCCGCACCCCTGCAAGCCGCGTACTCCCTCTGCCATACCTCGTCGGCCAAGATGGCATAACGTGCGGCGTAGGCGTCCATCTCCTCCTTGCACTCGGTGTAGATCTGCTCCGCCCCTGGATGGGTGAAACGGGGCCTGATCTGGGCGATGAT
>CAZOXN010000628.1:0-2248 GCA_964583655.1 uncultured Desulfarculaceae bacterium
CGAGGGTCCCATAGCAGCCCGTTGAGAATACCGCTGGGGTTGGATATGAGCAGGTATGCAGGGCCGTCCTCGATGATCCGGGTCGGGACGTGTCCGCGGGAGGGCATACGGGATCGGACCCGTTGGAAAGCTACCGCTCGTGCCTGCCTTTGAGCACTCTTCTCAAGTCCCGATCCTCTTCCCTCTTCTTTATGGCCGCGCGCTTATCGTAGAGACGCTTCCCCCGGGCAAGTCCAAGCTCCACCTTTGCCTTGCCCCCCTTGAAGTAGATCTGCAGCGGGATCAAGGTCAGGCCGCGTTCCTGGGTCTTTCCAGCCAGCCTCCGGATCTCCTTCTTGTGGAGGAGGAGCTTTCTCTCTCGGAGTGGGTCGTGATTCCAGACGTTTCCGTGGGTGTAAGGAGAGATGTGGGCATCCACGAGGTAGGCCTCCCCGTCCCGAACCTTGGCGTAGGAGTCCTTGAGATTCACTCGCCCTTCCCTCAGGCTCTTCACCTCGGTGCCGACGAGGACCATCCCCGCCTCCAAGGTCTCGAGGATCTCGTACTCGTGCCATGCCCGCTTGTTCTTGCAGACGAGCTTTCGCCCGTCCCCCTTTTCCTTGGTTTTCCCCTTTTCCTTCTTGGCCATGTGGCTCCTCGGGCCTTACGGTGCACCCCTTCCGAGCACCTCGCGACGGGGCGAGTTTCCACGAAGATGGATTCATTATAGGGGTTACGGCCCGGTTGGGTCAAAGAAGGCCTTCCCCAGGGTCAGATCAGAGATTATAATGAATCACTTCTGAGGGCGGAGAGGGGGATCAGGTGTACGAGATCATGGTGCAGGAGTCGTTCTCCGCTGCCCATCGGCTGAGGGATTACGGCGGCAAGTGCGAGGGGCTTCATGGCCACAACTGGCACGTGGATGTCATCGTGCGGTCCCAGGGGCTCAATGAAACGGGCCTCGCCATAGACTTCCGGGTCCTCAAGGAGCATACGCGCTCTGTGCTCTCAGCCCTGGACCACGCCTTTCTCAGCGACCTCCCGGAGTTTCAGGCCATCAACCCCTCATCGGAGAACATCGCGCGTTACATATTCGAGAGGGTCTCCGCCCTCCTCTCCGGGGTACCGGCGAAGGTGGCCAGGGTCAATGTCTGGGAATCAGACCATGCATGCGCCTCGTACCTGGGGGACGATCCATGATCGACATCCAGAACCAGCGGGACGACAGGAACATAGAGATACAGAAGGTGGGCATCAAGGACATCCGATACCCCATCACCGTGCTGGACAAGAAGAACGGCACTCAGAACACGGTGGCGAGCATCAACATGTACGTCAATCTGCCTCACCACTTCAAGGGGACGCACATGAGTCGTTTCATCGAGGTCCTGAACGCCCACAGGGACAAGATAAACCTTCGCCAATTCGGGACGATATTGGAGGAGCTCCGCGAGAACCTTTGCGCCCAGAGCGCGCATCTGGAGGTCACTTTTCCGTACTTCATAGAGAAGAGGGCGCCTGTGTCGGGCGCAACGGGGCTCATGGAATACACCTGCGAGTTCGTGGGTTCTGTCGGAAAGAACAAGGACTTCATGGTGGGGGTGATGGTGCCCGTGACCACCTTGTGTCCCTGTTCCAAGGAGATCAGCAGCCGTGGGTCCCACAACCAGCGCGGCCTTGTCTCGGTGAAGGTCTGGTTCCGTAAGTTCTTCTGGATCGAGGACCTGATCCAGATGGTGGAGGAATCCGCCTCCTGCGATGTCTACGCCATCCTCAAGAGGCCTGACGAGAAGTTCGTCACGGAGAAGGCCTATGACAACCCCACCTTCGTGGAGGACGTGGTGCGGAACCTAGCCACCCGTTTGGATGCGGATTCAAATTTCGAGGGGTACACCATAGAGGCCGAGAACTTCGAGAGCATCCACAATCATAGCGCCTACGCCTACGTCGAGAGGCTTCCGGTCTGGAGGCGAGCCGAGCCATGGGATCTCGGACTGATGGCCGGGAAGAAAGGCTCGTACGTCACTCAGACCCCATGATGGGAGAGGAGCCTGCTGGCCCCTACGGCAGGCGCCCTCACCCCGAGCTGCGCCTTTACCACCTGCACTTCCTTGCCGGAAAGCATGGTCACCCACCTCCGGATAGCGTCCCGGACATGGGGGACGAGTGCCGGCGATGCCTCGACGACTCCACCCCCCAGGATGACCCTCGCCGGGTTGAAGATGGTCACGAGGTTGGCAATGCCCAAACCCAAGGACCAGACCACCTG
>CAZOXN010000629.1:0-2247 GCA_964583655.1 uncultured Desulfarculaceae bacterium
GGGATGGTTCGCATCCGAGGGGGAAGAGAAGGAGTGGCTTCGGGAACGAGCCGCATGGCTCAGGGAGGAGTTGGAGGCCGTGGAGCGAAGGATGAAAGAGGTTGCTCCTGAGGGCGAGTCCTGAGGCGGAAGCAGATGGGGGAGTGCCGGCCTCCTCCCCCAAGGCCCCTTTTTCGGGTATATTCTCTTGGAGACATACACATGGGCCGCGGGTGGGATTCGGAGTCATGGCTCCCCATCCTAGGTAAGACCCCGTGATCCTTTGAGCAGATGCCCTCGGGAGGAGATGAGATGACAGAAGGAAGGAAGTGCGAGGAGGACAGGGCCTGCGAGACCTGCAGCTCGGCCAGCAAGTGCTCTGCCCAGGAGAAGGAGGAGCATGAGGACAGGCGCCTAAGGGACCGATTGTTCCACATCCGCTACAAGCTCATGGTCATGAGCGGCAAGGGGGGCGTGGGCAAGACCACCGTGGCCACGAATCTCGCGGCCAGCCTGGCCTCCGACGGCATGCGCGTGGGGATACTGGACGCGGACATTCACGGTCCCAACATACCGCGGATGCTCGGCGTGGACCTCCACAGGCTCATGGGCACAGGGGACGGGATTCAGCCCGTGGAGGCACTGCCTAATTTGAAGGTCGTCTCCATGGCCTTGATCTCCACCAATAGCGACACGCCCATCGTCTGGAGGGGACCGATCAAGCACAATCTGATCAAGCAGTTCCTGGGAGAGGTGCAGTGGGGGGATCTGGATTTCCTCATCGTGGACCTACCACCAGGGACCGGAGACGAACCCCTGAGCGTGGCCCACCTCATAGAGAGGGTGGACGGATCCATAGTCGTGACCACGCCTCAGGCCGTGGCCCTGCTGGATTCGAGAAAGGCAGTGGAATTCAGCCGGCTCTTGAAGATCCCGGTGCTCGGGATCGTGGAGAACATGAGCGGCATGGTCTGCCCACACTGCAAGAAGACCATCGATCTCTTCAAGGTCGGGGGGGGCGAGAAGGCCGCCCGTGAGCTGGGGGTGCCTTTCTTGGGGAGGATCCCCATCGAGCCCGACATGGTCAAACTGTGCGACGACGGAAAGCCGCTGGTCCTCAACAAACCATATTCCCGTGCCCAGAAGGCGTTTCGTTTCTTGGGGCAGACCGTGCTGGAGCGCCTGGAGAAGGGAGAGGCGAGCGGGACGAAGTTGGGAGGCTGAGATGAAGATCGCTGTCTCGGTGGGGAAACCGGATCTGGACGCGCCGGTGGACCCCAGGTTCGGGAGGGCGCCTTACTTCCTGATCGTGGACCCTGATACCATGTCGTGGGAGGCGGTGGAGAACAGGCAGGCCCTGGATCTCCCCCAGGGGGCCGGGATACAGGCCGCACGCAATGTCCTGGAGAAGGATCCACAGGTCGTCCTGACCGGCAACTGCGGACCCAAGGCCTTCAGGGTGCTTCAGGCCAAGGGGGTCTCCGTGTGTGTGGGCGTCGAGGGCTCCGCCAGGGATGCGGTCCTAGGCTACCTCCAGGGACGATATTCCCCTGCCCAAGGCCCGAACGTCGAGGGGCATTGGGTTTAGGCCTTGCGTCAGTTGACCGTGGTCCCTTGAGGGTCGCGTAAAGCGGGTGTGCCAAGGGGCATCAACGGACAACCAACAACTGACCAAGGGCATGACCGTAAAATAACGCAAGACGGCATCCCGGGAGCTTCATGAAGGGGCACCGAGATAGTCATCCTTACCGAGGAGGTGGACCATGGGCTTGATGAGGCCTGAGGCCTTCGAGGAGAGCCTCAAGGGACTGCGACCGCGGGTCTACATGAACGGAAAAAGGGTGGAGGACATCCTGGATCACCCGGTGACCAGGACCGTGGTGGAGGCCAACAAGGCCAGCTACGCCTGGGCCCTGGACCCCAGGTTCAGGGATATCATGTCCGTTAATTCTCCCCTCATCGGCGAGCCGGTGAACCGTTACACCCATGTGAGCGGGAGCATAGAGGACCTCGTGGCCAAGGCCCAGGCCGGCACCTTCACTGCGGAGCGGCTGGGGACATGCATCTACAGGTGCGTGGGGTACGACGCCTTCCACGCCCTGGCGAGCACCTGCTGGGAGATGGACCAGTCGCTCGGCACCGACTATTACCGGAGGTTCCTCGCCTACCTGAAGAAGGTGCAGCGGGAGGACCTCTCCGTGGCCGGCGCCCTGACCGAGCCCAGGGGTGATCGAAAGAAGAGGGCCCTGGAATGGCCGGATCCGTTCC
>CAZOXN010000630.1:0-2241 GCA_964583655.1 uncultured Desulfarculaceae bacterium
GCAGGGGGTTCGGGTGGGGGACGAGCTCCTGGTGTTCAGCGTGCACCGCCCCAGGGAGCTGAGGGATCACCGGGTGGTCACCATAGAGGGGAAGCTCTTGGTGACAGAGGTGGCGGAGGCGGAGTGCGCTGCAACTGTTACAGAATCGTATCGGTCCATCTCCATAGGCTCCAGGGTCATGCCCTTCACCAAGGAGTACCGTGACAAGCTGCCATCCAAGTTCCCCATGAAACCGGCCCCCAAGTCCATTGTGGGAAGGGTCATTTGGAGTTACGAGGGGCTGGTCTCCCTTGGCGAGGGCGATCTGGTCTTCTTGGACAAAGGATCTGCGGACGGGGTGGAGGTGGGCCAGTGCTATCAGATCATCCGGGTGCCCATGGAGGAAGCCGAGGCCTCATCCTCGGTGGCCAGGAAAGGGGCTCCTTCCAAGGAGCACCTGGTGACCTCCATCTCCGAGGCAGTGGTCCTGCGCGTGGAGAAGACGACCAGCACGGCCCTCCTGGTTCGCCAAGGGGCCATAGGATATCCAGGCCGCTCCGAGGAGAAGATGCAGGCCAAGAGCCAGCTGCCCGTCCATGCCGGTGATCGCTTCAGGGCCGGGTGCGGCTGGGAGGCCCAGGCAGCAGCCATGGCCAAGGAGCAAAAGGCGGCACCCCCCAAACCGGCCCCTGCCCCAGCGGAGGGGCCGGAGGCTGAGGCCTTCAGGAAGGCCGCCGAGTCCTTCGAGAACGTGGATGTGCGTTTCGCATACGACTCCTATACCCTGAGCGCCGAGGCCCAGAGGATCCTGCAGGAAAAGGCTAGGTTCCTCAAGTCCTACCAGCAGGTCCAGGTCCTCATAGAGGGGCACTGCGACGAGAGGGGGACCGAGAGCTACAACCTGGCATTGGGGGACCGAAGGGCCTTCATCTGCAGGCACTATCTCGTCGGCCTGGGGATAGCGCCGGAACGGATGAAGACCGTGAGCTTCGGGAAGGAGAGGCCGCTGGACCCAGGCCACAACGAGGATGCGTGGTCCAAGAATCGACGGGCGCACTTCGTCATCCAGGCCCGTTAGGGGCAGCGGAAGGCCGGGCTCATTTGCGCGAGGGTGCATTTTCCCCCTCGCTTTTTTCGTTCATGGTGACCCTGTCATCGAGGGACACCTGATAAAAGGGTTGCACGGAGCGATGCCAAAAACGGGCCCCCCGAAGATGCGGAGGGCATGGGGGGTCAGGTTTCAGGGTGAGTGAGATGGATCCATACTGGTGGCTGGCCTTGGGCAGGGTCCAGGGGGTCGGGGCCATCACCTACGTGAAGCTCCTCCAGCGATTCGGGTCTCCTGAGGCGGTATTTCGCGCCTCTTTCAAGGATCTGCGCGACGTGGAGAGGGTCGGTGCCCGTGTGGCCAGGGCCATAAAGGACTTCCAGGACAGGGCTTGGGTCGAGGAGGAGATGGCCCGGATGGAGGGATTGGGGGCCTTCCTGGTGGGTCTCGGTGAGGAGGGGTACCCTCCTGCCTTGGCGTCCATCCCGGACCCTCCGCCCTTCCTGTACGTCAAGGGGGAGCTCCTACCAGAAGACAGAGTGGCGGTTGCCATCGTCGGTTCCCGCGCGGCCTCCCAGTACGGCCTGAAGACGACCCACAGGATAGCACGCGATTTGGCCAGAAACGGCATCACCATCGTGAGCGGCATGGCACGGGGGATCGACTCTGAGGCACATCGGGGGGCGCTGGAAGGTGGGGGGAGGACCATAGCTGTCCTGGGTTCTGGTTTGGACGTAGTGTATCCACCGGAGAATCGAGCCCTTTACCAGCGCATTGCCCAAAGCGGTGCCGTGGTGTCCGAATACCCCTTTGGGACGGACCCGGATGGTGTTCACTTCCCCCAGCGCAACCGCATCATCAGTGGCATGAGCTTGGCTGTGACCATAGTCGAGGCAGCGCCCAAGAGCGGATCCCTGATAACCGCGAACCTGGCCCTGGAACAGGGCAGGGAGGTCTTCGCAGTGCCAGGCAGCGTGGACTCCCTGCGGAGCCGAGGCACCCACCAGTTGATTCGCCAGGGTGCCCACCTCGCCGAGTCCGCCGAGGACATCCTGGCGGAGATCGAGGCCCTTCTGGCCGCATGGGGTACCAAGGCTGCGGGCCCGCGGGGAGGCGCCACCCCACAGGAGCCGTTCACGCCCGAGGAAGAGAGGCTCCTGGCCATGATGGGGCCTGACCCGGTCCACATCGATGAGCTCATCCAGAAGGGCGAT
>CAZOXN010000631.1:0-2237 GCA_964583655.1 uncultured Desulfarculaceae bacterium
CGCCGGTTCGTAGAAGAGTTCGGTAAAGGTTTCGGGGTCCAGATAGGCCTCGTTTTCGGAGTAGACCCCTGCCCGCCTGAGCCTTCTGGCGAAGACCAGCTGCGGCACCTTGAGGAAGATCCGATCCCCTGCCCTCAGTTGTCTCGCATAGCTCTCCAATACCCGATGGGTCTGGGTCGGCCTTCCACCGCTGTCGAGGAGAAACCCGTAGAAGGTGTAATCGATCTCCAGCACATCGAAATGATCGAAGTACTCCCTCACGCTCTCCACCGGGAGGACTTCCTCAACAAAGGAGTCACGGCCCACCACGTGCCTCCGCCTGCTCGTGCGCCCCTCATACCGGCCCGGGGTGTAAATCTGGCCGATCCATCCAGCATAACGGTCGCTGGCGGTCCCCAAGGCGACGCTGGGATGGAGGCCACGGAAGACGAATCCATCCAGATTCAGTAGGGCCTTGTCAGACATGTTCTTCTTGAAGCTTGGGACCTGATGTTTGAGACCCTATCTCACCCTGGCTACGTCCTTTGGCCGGACCCCCGCGGCAGGGTCATCTCAGAAGCAGGGTCCAGGTGACTGCACGGGATTCCGACCACGCACTTGCCGCACACGTGGGTGTTCTGTGGGAGGCCGTCCAGTGAGCTAGCGTTCTGTCTGTTCCATCGAAGCCGCGCCCAGCACTTGTGCCGATCCAGGCCCTCCCCAGAGAGGGCACCCACAGGGCAGCGCTCCACGCACTCCAGGCAGTCTTGGCCAACCCTTTGCAAGCAAGCCTCCCCGTTCCCCACGATGGGGCTATCCCCCAATTCGGCCTCGGTCACGAGGCTCCCCAATCGGCCGGCGCAACCCTCGGGGGTTATGAGCTGGGCATTGTGGCCGAACCTGCCCAGCCCGGCCAGATGACCCAGGTGCTTGTGAGACCAACGGCTGGTGTGGGCCACGGGATCGAAGTTGTGGGTGGGTGGGGCCACAGCGCACCTGTATCCCAGTCCCTCCAGATAGTCCCGGATGTGCTGGCACAAGGCCACGATCAAATCGTTGGTCTCGACATACGCGATCCCCCAGTTTCGGCAAGGGGTCTCGCCAGGGCCGTTTTCCAATGCGAGGTCTTTAACAAACGGTATGAAGAAGACTATCAGGGCCCTTGCCGAGGGCAGAAGCTCCCAGGGGTGCAAGTGATCCGATGCAGCTATCCGGGGGAGCAGTTCGAACCGATCGTCCACGTTGGCAGAGGCCAGGAGCGGTGCCCTCCACCACAGTTTTCTCCAAGGTGCACATCCGTATCCTGAGACAAATGCCCCGGCAAGTCCTCGAATCTCTTCAACCGTGACATGACCTTTCATACGTCCTTCGCCTCTCTGGACCGGTGTCGTAATATCACGAAGCAGGTCATGAAAACCCGTGTTCCCGGAGGTGCCCCATGACGAAGCGTTTCACCTCCTCCCATGGCCGGAAGATCCCGAAGTGTCCCTCGCACAGGATGTCCGGCTTCAGGGCGAGGAGCCTCCTCATGGAGGCGGCCCATTGCTCCAAATCGGAGCCGAACTCCCGCAGGAAGGGTCCATGGATGTCCTGACCGAACAGGACCCGGCCCGCTTCGGTCTCCAGGAGCACTGAGATGGAGCCAGGCGTATGACCCGGGGTGTGGATACAGCGCAGATCTGCCTCGCCAACCCTGATGATCTCCTCCTCGCCCTCTAGGACCAGATCAGCCCTGACAGGTGGGAGGCTCAAGCCGTACCAGGAGGCCGCTGTGCGCGAGTCGTCCGCGGTCTCTATGGCATCCGCGTCTCCCCTATGGCAGACCAACCTCGGACTGCAATGCTTCAGGATCCCAGGCAGCCCCCCGATGTGGTCCACGTGGCAATGGGTGAGGATGAGCGTCTTGAGCCGGGCTGGGTCCAGACCTGCCTTCTTCATGTTCCCCAGGATAGTGCCAACGCTCTTTCCTGCCCCGCAATCTATCAAGGCGATCTCGGCCCCACCGTCCACGGCGTAGACCAGGCAGTCAGCGGGATCGGTCATCTCGGGTCCCCCCACCAGGAAGACACCCGGGACTATCATCTTCGGCTGTCCTGCGCTCAAGGCAGTCCCCTCCTACGTCTTTTCCCCACGAGGACCGAACCGAGCCCTTACGTGCATCTCAAGCCGGAGCAAAGTCGTACTGATCACGGGGTGGTGGCGTTTCCGGGAGCGGCTTGCCTGCCTGCCGCGCCCCGCTTGGCGCAGGCAGGGCCGGG
>CAZOXN010000632.1:0-2234 GCA_964583655.1 uncultured Desulfarculaceae bacterium
CTCGACCCCGACGTGGAGCGCATCCTTGTCAGGAGGGTGCGTGAAGGCCTTGCCAGGCGGATGAACGAGTTCATGGCAGGGCTGGAGGCAGCCGAG
Source organism: uncultured Desulfarculaceae bacterium (assembly GCA_964583655.1). Taxonomy (GTDB): domain Bacteria; phylum Desulfobacterota; class Desulfocorpusculales; order Desulfocorpusculum; family Desulfocorpusculum; genus CAZOXN01. The sequence goes on from CAZOXN010000632.1 coordinate 97, forward strand.
GCCGGAATGAAGAGAGGCGGTTCTCCCGGGGGGGAGACCCTGCTCAGGGATCGCCAGCACCTCTCGGAGGACGGGGTGGTCGTGGCCCTGGTGGTGGTGAACAAAGGGACCGGGGAGGTGGTGTCCGGGCCTGATCTGTTCTCCCGGGGCTTCGCCCTGGAAGGGGAAGAGGCGAGGATGGCGGAGGCCCGCCAGGTCGTGCTGGAGGCCATCCATGCGACCCGCCAATGTCCCAACGGGGAGCCTCAGGACGACCTCAAGTTTCAGTTGCGCAAGGCCCTGAAGTCTCATTTCTGGCGTTCTTTTCGAAGGCGGCCCATGATCATGCCCATCATCGTGGAGGTGTGACCATGGATGGCCCTGCTGGAGATGTCACCCAGGCCAGGCCGGGACGCGGGGGGGCCCTGGAGGCCGCCCGGTCGAGCCCTGCTCACCGGGTGATCTGAGCGCGGAGGGGATAGCGTGGGAGGGGAAACGGTTCGCAGACTTCGCAGGGAGGTACTGGGTCTGCTGCTGTGGGCCTCGGCCGTGTTCCTGGTGATGAGCCTCCTCTCCTATTCCCAGGCTGACCCATCCCTCAACAACACCGGGACCCCGGGGCAGTCCATTCGGAACTGGGGGGGGGTCGTGGGGGCGTATCTCTCCGATGCGCTGCTCCAGTCCTTCGGTGTCGTCTCCTTCATGTTACCCCTCATGCTTGTGGCCCTGGGATGGGGTTCCTTGAGGGGCTTCGGGCTCGGATGGCGAACCTGGCAGTGGGTCGGGCTTGCCATGGCTGCCCTGGCCCTGGCCACCCTCCTGCACCTCCTCTTGGGCAGGGGCACCGCCTCGGCCCCGGTGAGGCTCGCGGGGGGTGTTGTGGGGTATCTCACCTGCTCTGTGCTGGTCCGATACACCAACGTGGGAGGCACTTGGGTCGCGGCCATGCTCGTGCTGTGCGTGGGGACCCTGATGATCACCCGCACCACCTTGGCCGAGGCAATGGTGGGTGTGCCGCGTCTGGTCTCATGGGCACTTGGCCTCCTCAGGGGCGCCTTCAGAGGGTTCGCGCGGGGCCACGGGGATGAAGTCAAGCCATACGCGAGGCCTGTGAAGAGGCCCCCCTTGCCTCAGCCCGCAATAGTGGAGCCTCCGCGCAAGAAGACGGTCAAACGTCCCCCGCAACAGGAATCGTTCCCCTTCGTGGATGGCTCTTCCAGTTACCGGCCTCCACCCATCTCATTGCTGGATCTGCCTCCGGCTTCCGGGAACGGATTGGACAAGGAGGCCCTCAAGGTCAATGCCAGGCTCCTGGAGAAAAAGCTCGAGGACTTCGGTGTGGCTGGAAAGGTCACGGAGATCCATCCTGGTCCCATCGTGACCCTTTACGAGTTCGAGCCTGCCCCGGGCATAAAGATCAGCCGCATAGTGAGCCTCCATGACGATTTAGCCATGGCCCTCAGGGCCCTGAGCGTCAGGATCATCGCCCCGATCCCGGGAAAGGCCGTGGTGGGGATCGAGATCCCCAACAGCCAAAGGGAGATGGTCTGTCTGAGGGAGATCCTGGCCTCCGAGACGTTTCAGAAGGCCGCGCACCGGCTCACTGTCGCCTTGGGCAAGGACACGGTGGGACGGCCTGTGGTGGCCAACCTCGCCAGCATGCCGCACCTGCTCATCGCCGGCGCCACCGGCTCTGGCAAGAGCGTCTGTCTCAACGCCATCATCACGAGCATCCTCTTCAAGGCCTCGCCCCAGGAGGTCAAGTTCCTCATGGTGGACCCCAAGCGCTTGGAGCTCTCGGTGTACAGGGACATCCCGCACCTCCTCCATCCGGTGGTGGTGGAACCCAAGAAGGCCGCGGTGGCCTTGGGATGGGCCGTCAAGGAGATGGAGCGCCGTTACCGCTGGATGGAGCGCGCCGGGGTGCGCAACATCGATCGATACAACGCCAAGATGGCCAAGGGGGGCGTGGCCGCCTCTGCTGCCGGGGCCGAGGGCGAGGAGGAGCTCCCGGCGAGGCTTCCTTACATCGTCATCGTCATCGATGAACTCTCGGACCTGATGATGGTGGTATCCAGGGAAGTCGAAGATGTGGTCCTGAGGCTGGCCCAGATGGCCCGCGCGGCAGGGATCCATCTGGTGGTGGCGACCCAGAGACC
>CAZOXN010000633.1:0-2233 GCA_964583655.1 uncultured Desulfarculaceae bacterium
GGCATAGCCCCTCACCCTCTCCGAGTGCCCCCTGGTATAAGCGTCCTTGGCCTCGATGGCGTAGGCCAGGGCCTGTATTATCTGCAGATAGCTCTGCTGGAGACGTTGGCCCACCATCTGATTGTGGATGGCCACCGAGGCCGAGTCCCCTATATAGCTCAGGATCCTCACCTCGTCGTCCGTGTAATCGCCTTGGGCAGACCTCTCCGCTGCCATCACGACCCCGAAGGGCTGCTTGAGGTGCACTAGCCCCACCGCCAGCCACGGGGGTTCCCCCAAGGAGTGGAGGATGGGCTCTCGACCCGCGGCATCGCTTCCCCCCCTTACCCTGATGGCCTCCTCGGAGGCGAAGGCCTCCTGGATGATGGGATCGGCCGCGGGTATGGTACGACCCCTGATCAGGTGGTCCTCCAGGCCTATCCCGTAGGCGTACGAGAGGCCTTCCCCTTTCCCTCCCCCCAGGAGGATCAATACCCGTTCGCTTCGGGTGTATCTGTGCACCCCTTGCGCCACGACCCGAAGCACGTCGTTCAAGGTCCCTAGGGCATTGAGCTGATTGGCCATCACGAGCAACGCGCGGATGGTCCTGGTCTGTTCCTCTACCCGCACTTCCAGTTCCTTCTGGTAAGCCTGGAGCCTCAGGCTCAGTCTCCTCTTCTCCACCGCCCTGCGTGCGGTCTGGATCAAGGTCTCTCTCTGGACCGGTTTGGTGATGTAGTCGTAGGCACCGTGCTTGACAGACTCCTGGGCGGTCTCGAGGGAGGGGTCCCCTGTCACCATGATGACGGGCAGATCCCCGTCCCTCTCACGGATCTTCCCCAGGAGTTCTATGCCGCTCATGTCCCTCATCCTGATGTCGCTGATGACCGCGTCGAAGGGGACGGTCTCGAATATCTTCAGTGCGTCAATAGCATTGTCGATGGCGATCACCCTGTAACCTTCCCTCTCCAGGCGCTTCTGGATGGATCTCCTGACGGTCTCCTCGTCGTCCACCACCAGTATATGTCCCATGGACCCAAGCGACTCAGTCACCCTCGGACACTCCCCCTGCCTCGTCTACGGGCAGATCCACGATGACCCGGGCGTAACGCCCTTCCTCGCTGTCCAACTCCAACGTGCCCCCGTGCTCGTGCACGATGTTGGAGCTGATGCTCATTCCCAACCCCGTGCCCCTCCCTTGCTCCTTGGTGGTGAAAAACGGGTCTGTCACCCTGTCGATCAGGTCCCTGGGTATCCCGGTCCCATGGTCCAGAAACTCCGTCCTCACGTGAGGCCGCCCACCCTTGACGGCAACCGAGGTCTTGATCTCCAGGACCTTGTCCGGGTGGTCTGATGGATATTTCTTGTTGAGGGCGTAACGGGCGTTGCTCAGGATGTTTATGAAGACCTGCTCGATCCTGTTGGCACTCCCCTTGACGTAGGGAAGCTCATCTGGAATATCCCTGGCGATCTTGATGTTGTCGAGCTCCATCTGGTGGCCTGTGAGGTTCAGAGAGGCCTGGATCACCGAGGGGATGGAGACCAGGGAGAACTCATCGTCGTCCTTCTGGCGCGAGAAGCTCAGCAGGTCCCTCACTATGACCCTTATGCGCTCGCTGTTCCGGATGATCTCGCGGATCTCCTCGTGTCTTTCCTCCTCCTCCTCTGGGGTCTCCTCCTGCAGGAACTCGGCATTGCTCAGGATCCCGGAAAGGGGGTTGTTGATCTCGTGGGCCACCCCCGCGGCCAGCTCTCCCACCGATGCCAGTTTCTCTGAGCGGATGAGCTTGAGTTCCATCTGCTTTTTCTCAGTGACGTCGCGGATCACATGGAGGTACCCGGTGACAGAGCCGTCCTCGTCTCGCAGGTTCGTGGCCACACACCAGCCGCTGAATACACGGCCATCCCTGGACGAGAACTGCGCCTCACCTTCCCAACGACCGGTCTCCCTGGCCACTGACTCTATCTCCCGTACCAAACGAGGGGCGACACCAGGGGCCAGGAGCCTCTCGAAGGGCTCGCCGATGATCTCCTGCGCACGGTACCCGAAGAGCCTCTCGCATCCCCCGCCCCACAGGTCTATGCCCCCTCGTGTGTCCGTGGAGAGGATGGCATCGGCCGCAGCGAAGAAGACCTTTCTCAGTTGCTCCTGGGACCTGTTCACCGCGTCGACCATCCTGTTGAATGCATCGACGAGAGGGGCGAACTCGTCATGCCTGGGCAGGTGGACCAAGGCCTTGTAGTTACCCTCTGC
>CAZOXN010000634.1:0-2232 GCA_964583655.1 uncultured Desulfarculaceae bacterium
CTTCTCGAGTGAACCGCCCCAGGGACATCCTCGCGTCTTGGCAATGTCGCCATCATGCCCCAAAGCTCACCACTGACGACTTGCAATTTGCCCATGGCCATTACGTCTGGACCGCCCCGATCCCTCGGAGCCCCTCCCGGACGTGTTGCCTGATCCAGTTGAGGACCTCCGGCCGATTCAGGGGGACCGGCTCGAGCTCTTGCCGGAGCTCCCTCGTGTCCAGATGGAACCTTTGCCCGTCCCTCCTATGCTCGTAGACGATCTCCACCTCCGGGGCACCCGAGACCAGGCTCGCCACCGTCATCCCCATGTCGCCCAGGGGCTTGCGGTCGATGTGGCCGTGGCGGAAAGTGGCCCTGACCATGGTACCCTCCCCGGGCCTTGAGGATACCTCCACGCGACCCTCTGCCATCCGCGCGGCTTCTTCCAGGAGGGGGAGCCCCAATCCCACCCGCCTGGTCGTGCGGGTGGTCACGAAAGGGTCCAGGACCCTCTCCACCATGGCCGGTTCCATCCCCTTGCCGTCGTCCTCCACCTCGATCTCCAGCAGGTCTGCCCCCAGGTCCTCCCGAATGCGTATCCATATGTGCCGCGCCCCTGCCCTGAGCCCGTTCTCGGCCACATCCAGGACGTGGAGGGAGAGGTCCTCCACCTGCTCAACCCCCGCCGCCGATCACACCCCTTCCCTTCTCACCCCGCAGGGCCATCCGCAGCTCCTCGAAGCTCGGCTCGGCCATCCTGAGCCTGGTGGATGCCCTACCCACCTCATCCGGCCTGTGGGCATCGGAGCCCCGTACCAAAGGCCACCCGCTGATCTGTGGAAAACGCCCTCTGGCCTCCGGGCGGCTCATGGCCCAGGAGATCTCCAGGGCATCCATGGGCAGCCCCTCCGGGATCAACCCGAGCTGTCCCAGTATCCCAAATCCCTCCCGGTCCACGTGGCTGGCGATGACGACGCCCCCCTTGTCGCGGATGGCTTCAACGACCTCTGCCAGGGAGAGCGTGCTCGCACCGGCCAGGAATCGATCCTCCGAGCCGACTATCTCGTCCTCCTCGTCCATCAAGACCTGGTATCCGAAGTATTCCGGCGCGTTCTCCCCAGGGAGGTTCGCGTCGATCAACTCCTGCATCTCCCAAGCAGCGCCCAGGTCGCCGAAGATCCCCAAGGTATGGACCTCTTCCACGGATGTCACCTCCATCCCTGCCAGGACCACCAACGCGTGCCCTCGGGCCGCCCGCTGGGTCGCCTCGACGTTCCGCATGGAGTTGTGATCGCAGATGGCTATCAGATCGAGCCTCATCTCCAAGGCCTTGCGCACTATGGCCCTGGGGGTCATCGACCATGTATAGCTGCAAGGGGAGAGGGAGGTATGGATGTGTAGGTCTGCACGGAACTCACGAAGATCCATCTCCTCCTCTAATCCCCAGCTGATACAGGCGGCCGGCAAGCTCGAAGGTGCTGAGCGGGGAGATCATCAAGACCACCCCCTCCTCCGTCGCCTTTCTGATGGTCGCCTCCTCGGGCTCCCTTCCGTTGACCAGTATGATACCGGCCAGATCGTTCAGCGTCGCCACTGCCACGATGTTCAGGTGCACCTGAAGGGTGATCCAGAGGTCCCCCGGTTTGGTATGGGCCATCACATCGCTCAAGAGGTCGCTGGCATATCCCCCCTTGACCTCTTTGTCCAGGAGGCCAGAACCGCTTCTGACCTCGAGGCCCAACGCGGTCACGATCTCCTTGAGGTTCATGCCTCCACTCCATGCAATTCCATCCTCACCTCGGCGAGGACCTTGGTCCCAGAGCCTACCTGGGAGTCGATCTTGAGCTCATCCGAGTTCTTTCGGATGTTGGGAAGCCCCATCCCGGCCCCGAATCCCATCTCCCTTATCCAGTCCGAGGCCGTGGAGTAACCCTCTTGCATGGCCAGCTCTATATCCTCGATCCCGGGTCCTTCGTCCTCCACCATGATCTGGATCCGAGACGGGCTCACGGTCAATGTCAATCGCCCCCGCTGGGCGTAAGACACTACGTTGATCTCGGCCTCATACGCTATGACCACCGCCCTCTTGATGTATCGGTTGTCGAGCCCGATCTCCTTCAGGATCTGCTTGATTCGACTGGCTGCGGCACCTGCCCGACTGAAATCCCCCCCCGCTGTGGAAAAGGTCTCGCTGTTAGCCGCGTTCTTGCCGCCTCATGTCGCAAACAGAGTCCCCTCCCGCAGCCGTGCC
>CAZOXN010000635.1:0-2204 GCA_964583655.1 uncultured Desulfarculaceae bacterium
GTGTAGACATGGAGGACGTTGCCCACCTGCCTCTTCACCAGGTCCTTGGCCCTGAGGATCTCGTCCAGGGCCTGGTCCCATGGTACGTTCTTCAGATGGATGTCGAGCTTTCCCTTGACGTCGTCGGCCACCAGGAGGTTGAGACCGGTCTCTTCTGCTATGAGGTGGAGCACGGTCACGATGTCTGCGTCCTTGAGGTTCAAGGAGATGGGAAAGCCTCTGTAAGCTGGGGCTTCCCCCCCCAGGACACTGCCTTGGGGACCCACGAGCCAAGAGATCCCGCAGAGGACCAAAAGCCCCATCACGGCCCTCATAGCTCTCATGCCTCTCTCCCTCCTCTCATCCCCTGACCCTGGCCGCCTCTCCAGCTTGGGACTCCGCCTTGGCATCGGCCTTGCTCCCTCAACCCCCGGAGGGTGGTGCAACCACCTGAAGCGAACGCCGGATCCTCAAGGGCTCGGATTCTCCTTCCAGGACCACCTGATCCTCGGTGATGGAGAGGATGCGTCTTTCACCCACGCGCTCCCCAACACCCAGCGGCTTCCCATTGATGATGGCCTTGCGTCTCCCGCCGATCTCGATGATCCCGCTCAGCTCCAGGGCCGCCGCACGCGTCCTCGCGGCCGTCGAGACGTAGGCCGCCTTGACCCTCGAGAATGGATCGCGACGCCCCGACACCCCCACTGGCTCCACCGACCGGTCTCTTGGCAGGGGCGGGGTCAGGACCTTGCCGTCCCACTCATATACCATGGCCCTGCAAGTCGCCTTGACGCCAACGCCCCCCTTGCCCTCGCCCTCCACGACCCATTGCGTCGGCACCATCCTCAGGTCCCGTTCCAAGGCATCCATGAAGGCACGTACCTCTGAAAAACCTCCTGTGAATTCCAGAGAGAATGGGTGCAACACCAGTGGGGGGCGCTCCTCCGGCGCCTCAGGCTCCAGTTTGGTCAAGGCGACATTGCTCCTGCGCACCCATTCATCGATCCCGCTCATGATGGCCGACATGGTCTGGGGCCATCCCCCCTGGGATGTCAGATACACGGGCACCCCTTCCCTCAAGAGCTCGGCCAGTCCCGCCTTGGCGCGGCTGAGTTGCTCCTGGGCAGCCTGGACCAGGGTGTCCGTCATCCTGGCCTCCTCCTTCAACCTGAGCATCTTCCTCTGCTGCTCGGGATAAAGCACCAGTGCATAGCCCGCCAGAAGGGCCCCCAGGATCACCAGACTCAGCAGGAGGATCATCCTGTTGTTTCGCACCGCCGACCCCTCGTCTTCATTTGGCCTTGGCGCTGCCCTGTGCGGCCATCCATTCTTGAAGCCTCTTCTCCGGATCCGCGGGTCTCCAAAGCCCTTTGACCTGAAAGCCCACCAAGGTCGGGTCCTCTTTCGTAGCCGCGCTCGATGTCAGCCGAAGGGAGCTCACCACCTCTCCGATACGAGGGTCCTCCTGCAAGCCCCTCATGTACCGCGAGATGGGCTCCAGGGGTGAGGCGTGTTGCCGGACATCCACGCGTCCCTCTATCACCAAGTGCTTTCGGGACGGCTCCCCTTGCCCTGGCGGCGCCTGAGCCTTGGGACGAGGCCCCTTGGTCTGTTCCTCCTCCAGGGCCACACGGCTCAACCAGAGACCCTCGGGGAGGTGTTCCTCCAGGGCGGCCAAACCCTGCCCCCAACCAGCCGCCTGGGCCTGGACCTGGAGCGCGACCTTCGCCTCCTTCATCAGCCCTTCCCTCTGCTGCTCCATGCCGGTCTGGAGGAGCTTGAGATCCCTGAGTTGGGCCTTGTGGACCGGGGAGACCTTGAAGAGCGGGACGAAGAGAGCGAAGTAACCGAGCCCCATGATCAGGACGCCCATGAGCAATACGATGAAAGGCGTGGAGGTCACCACGCGCTGGAGCCCCTCGGCCAACAAGAGGATGGATGGGGTCCACCGCCGCGAGCCCTCGCTCAGATCGATGTCGTATCGCATCGCAGTTTCCCCGAGGACCTGGTCACCCCACCATGCGGGCGCAACGAGGCGCACCCCCAATATCCCAGTGGATCCAGCCGCGACCCGAGAAAAGCCACTGACACGAGACTCCCCGGACGGGCTTGCCCTCCTTGCGGACAAGGTCCGAGGACCCCTCCGCCCCAAAGCGACCGCCCGCACCCGCGACGGTCCCTCACCTCCTGGTGGCGAGCCCCACCGCCCCTGCCCAAAGGGGGCG
>CAZOXN010000636.1:0-2204 GCA_964583655.1 uncultured Desulfarculaceae bacterium
AGGGGCCCATGGGGGAGCGCCTTCATCGAACAAGGGACTTCGTGCTGGTAAGCACGGCCGTGGCCCTATGCTGGGCCCTGGGGCATCTCTGGAGCCCCCCTGTGGTCCAGACCCCTTCGGCGGATGCGGTGTCCCTGACCCCCCAAGCGCAAATGGCCGTGGGCTTGCTGGCCGCCACTATCCTCCTTTGGATCACAGAGGTCATCCCTTTCGCCATCACTGCCATCTTGGCCGTGATCGTTGCCCCTTTTCTGGGAATAACTGACGGCATTCAGGCGGTGCCAGGATCTGCACCGGTCCATGGTATCCCAAGGGGACTGGATCTCCTCCTGCAGTGGGGATTCGGCAATCGCATGGTCCTCTTCTTCCTCGGGGTCTTCCTGATCACTGCCGCGGTTCAGAGCTCCAACCTGGGGAGGAGGATGGCCTTGAAACTGCTACTTCGTGTGGGCACCTCCTGTTCCAGGGTCCTCCTCGCCTTTCTCCTCGGGGGGACCATCATCTCCATGTGGATAACGGACATGGCGGTGTCAGCGCTCCTGCTGCCCATAGGTGTGGGCCTGCTGGAGAAGGCCGGCATGCAGCCAGGAAAGAGCCGGTTCGGGGCTGCCCTGATGATCTCGTGCTCCTGGGGAGCCACGTTCGGGGGCATAGGGACCCCTGCCGGATGTGGCCCGAACCCCATAGCCATAGCATTCCTGGCCGATCTGGCCGGGGTCAGGGTGAGCTTCCTGGAGTGGATGAAGCTCGGGGTCCCTGGCGCCCTGATCTTGGTCCCCCTGGGGTGGGGCCTCTTGATGCTAGTCTTTCCCCCGGAGGTCACCAGCCTCCCCATTTCGAGGGGAGATCTTCGATCCGAGCTCAAGGCCATGGGCCCCATGAGCCGAGGGGAGATCAAGACCCTGCTGGTGTTCCTGGCGGTGGCTTGCCTGTGGGTCATGGAAGAGCCGGTCCGGCTGATCACGGGTGCGAGCATCCCCATGGAGTGGGCATCCATGGCAGGAGGCGTGGCGCTGTTCTTCCCGGGGTTGCGGGTCCTAACGTGGCGCGATGCAGAGAGGCTCGTGCCTTGGGGTGCGGTGCTCTTGGTCCTGGCCAGCCTCTCCCTCGGGATGCTCATCTACCGCACAGGCGCTGCGAGGTGGATGGCCTGGCTGATCCTCGGGTGGATCCAGGGCATAGGTCCGGCCCTTCAGGTGGCCGTGGTCCTGGCAGGGGTGATGGCCATGAAGCTCTTTCTCGCGAGCAACACCGTGAGCGGGGTGATCCTCATCCCTCTCCTCATCGAGCTGGCCAAGGACATGGGGCTAGACCCGTGGTTCCTGGTGGCCCCGGCCGCCTTCAGCTCATCCCTGGGCTTGGTAATCGTGACCCAGACCCCTACCCACGTGATCCCGTACACGTCCGGATACTTCACCATGAGGCAGTTCGCCATGGCCGGGGCCATCATGAGCCTCCTGATGGTGGTGGCACTGACCCTGGTGCTACTGGTGGCAGGGGCCCTCTGGGGTGTTTACAGGATCTGAGAGAGGAAGTGGAGGGGCATGTATGCCGCGGTTTACAGGAAAGAGATCCAAGGGCTGAGGATCGAGGAGGTCCCTGAGCCCGAGGCAGGCCCCGGGGAGGTCAAGGTCCGCGTCGGCTACGCGTCCGTATGCGGCTCTGATCTCTTTCTCCTCACATCCGGGAGTATACCCGATGGGACTGTCCTGGGCCACGAGATGAGCGGGGTCGTGGAGGACCTTGGAGAGGGTGTGGAGGGGCTCACGCTGGGGCAAGGGGTGATCGTGAGGCCCGTGGGATGCGGTCTCTGCCCCGCTTGTCAGAGGAGGGAGGAGAACCTCTGTCCCAAGAGGTTGGCCATCGGGCTCGGTACCTTGCCCGGGGCCTTCGCAGAATGTCTGGTGGTCCCCCAGGAGATGGCCATCAAGGTCCCGGGAGGTCTGGATTTGTCCCTGGCCTGTCTGGCCGAGCCCCTGGCCACTGCCCTCCACGGCATCCGGTTGGGTGGGATCGGCCGTGGGGACAGGGTCCTGATCTTGGGGGCAGGGGGCGTGGGGCTGTGTGCCGTGGCGATGCTCAGGGGCCTGGGGGTGGAGGAGATCGTGGTGTCCGAGCCGGAGAAGGGCCGCCGCGAGAGGGCCTCAGCCTTGGGGGCCTCGTGCGTCGTGGACCCACAGTCGGAAGGCCTGGAGGAGGCCGTG
>CAZOXN010000637.1:0-2203 GCA_964583655.1 uncultured Desulfarculaceae bacterium
CTCCATTTCTTGAGCCTCTCCACCGCACCCTTCTCGTTCACCTCTCCCACGGGCCCCCACTGGTTCACGAAGGCGATCTTCTTCTTGCCCAGCCTCTTCACCGCGGTATCAACCTGGATGGCGGTGGACTGGGAGTAAGGTATGGTCCAGCCGAATATGTACCTCTTGGGCGGGGTGAAGAGCTCGTCCAGGGCCGTGCCAGGAAAGAGCACCGGGACCTTGTTCTCCATGATGTCCGGAAGCCCCGCCAGTATGCCGGCGCCCTGGAGGGAACCGATCATGGCGAAGACCTTGTCACTGTGGATCAGCTTCTTGATGGCCTCCTTGGCCCTGGAGGGGAGGAACTGGTCGTCCTCGGCAATGAAGGTGATCTTCCTCCCATAAATGCCCCCAGTGTCGTTCACGTAGGCCACACCCAGTTTCATCCCATCGGCCATGGGCTGGCCGACGACCGCGGCAGGACCCGTCAAGGCCAGGTGAGTCGCGATCTTGATCTCAGTGGCCGTGACCCCGACCTCTGCCAAGGCCGTTCCAATACCCAACCAGAAGACAAGCGACGATATGGCCAAACCCTTCATTGTGCCTTCCCTCATGGACTCCCTCCTTTCCTTTGACCGAATGGTGCAAGAAGACCTCGATCCTGCCACTCGAACAATCCTACCTCATATCCCTGGTCTCCACCCCCTTTCCCCCTGGTTTTCAACCCTCATCCACGGTAGATCCCCTGGAAAAAGGGGATCTCCTCTCCGAGCAACATCTCCGCGCACTTGAGGGCGCCCCTGGCCGCCCGATCGGTCCCCACCCCCCTCGCCTGGATCCCATCCCCGCATAGGTAGAGCCCCTCGAGGCCGGGGATGGTGTTCGGGAGCCGGCCCTTTCCCGTGAAGCCGGGCTTGGAGGCCAGATTGTAGTTGTATAGGTGGCGGCTGCGCCAGAGGGTGTGGCCCTTGAGATCCGGGAGCATCTCCTCCACCTCGCCCACGAAGGCCTCGAAGAGCCCCTCGATGCCCCTTCTCGAACGGTCGAAGCGCGACCCGTCTATGAAACCCCCGGCCACCAGGAGATGCTCCCCTGGAGGCGACATGGAAGGGTCGAAGGCCGACTGGAGGTAGGCGTAACCTGGGAGCCCTGTCCTGGCCCCGCGCTCCCACAGGTGAACACCCTTCTCTTCCATGGCATAGATCGGCTTGTCCGTACCTCCATAGAAACCGATGATCAGGATGCGGTTCTCCATCCGGGACAGGAAACGGATGCGCTCCAGCACGGACCACGGGAGCTGCTCCCTCGGCAGGAAGTCCTCGAGGGCCCAGACAGGCACGGTGCTCAAGACCGCGTCAGCTGCAAACACCTCTGCCTCCGGATACTCCTCCGGGAAGGCCCTTGGACCGACAACCGCCTTCACCCCCTGCACCTTGCTCCCCTTCAGGATCAAATCCACAACTCGGGCCCCGGTCTTCACCTCCCCCCCGGCCTTGCGGATCACCCCCAGAAGCTGCTCCACCGTACCCTTGAGCCCGCACTTGGGCCAAAGGGCAGTGACGGGCCTTCGCCACCTCTCGAAATACATCTTCCGTATGATCAAGGTCTCGCCGGCGCTGTAATCGAACCAGTCCGTCATGAGGAACTCTCCACGGCAGATGTTCTCGAACATGGCTATGGTGCCGGGGTCTCGGGTATGCTGCTCGAGCCATCTCCTCAAGGGCCAATCGTCATATTGGGCGAGTTCGTCGAACCGTGAGGAGCGTATGGCCTCGATGACCCTCTTGTATTCCTCCTTGTCCATGTTGAAGAACTCGCGCGCCAGGGCCCACCTGCCGTCGCGATATATGGGGGACTCGCCTATGGCAGAGGTGTACTCGAGCCTCAGCCCTGCATACTGATAGATCTTCCCTATGATCTCGTCCGGTTCGCCCAGGAAATGCCCACCGGAATTGATGGTATGGCCCTTGTAAGGGATGTCCGTCAGCCGGCCGGCCACGTCTGTCTCCCTCTCCAAGAGGAGGACCCTCTTGCCCGAAGAGGCGAGGATCGCCCCTGCGCAGGCACCACCTATGCCGCCTCCGATCACGATCACATCGTGTCCGCCCATGGCCGCCTCCTTCGCAATTGGTCACGGGGGTTGGTCGTATCGTCTGTTTCGTCTGTCTGGTCTATCTGGTCTGTTCCGTCTATTCCGTCTATTCCGTCTGTTCCGTCTGTTTCG
>CAZOXN010000638.1:0-2192 GCA_964583655.1 uncultured Desulfarculaceae bacterium
GGTTACCTTCTTCGGTCGCCCAGCAGCCGGGAGAAGTTCGGTGCCCATGGCGGGGTCCGAGATGTTATGGGCCAGGTGCCAGAGAGCCATGAGCGTGTGCGTCTTGCCTCCCCCGAATCCGGTGCTGAGCCTGATGGTGGCTCCTCCTTCTTTGGGGTTTGCAAGGCGGCCGAAGATGGCCTCGATCACCTTGCAAAGCTGTTTGGCCGGATGCGTGTTCTGAAAAAACATCTTCGCATCCCCGTAAACCTTGGGGGCCTTGCCGGCAATCAGGTGCCCGAAGTCCGCGGCGAAAATGGCATCATCCAAGTCCCCCTTGAGGACCTCTTTTCTTGGTTTGCATCCGGTCAAGACGCCCATGTCACACCCCTCGCTCTCTCTGCCTCCCGTCAATCTGGCCAATGAGGCAACTCGCACCGGGCCGCAGGGCTGAGCGCGCACGTGCGGTCTGCGTAAGAGGAGACCACAATGCGTTGTAAGAGGAGAGATCCCGGTAGATGGTGCGAAGTCCGATACCCACCCGCTGCACCAGTTCGGCAACGGTCAGCCCCTTGGGACTCGCTTCCATGGACCGATTGATCCGCCACTGAGGGGCTAGCTGGTGACCCCGCATGCCGCCTCCGGATGAATACGTCTCGCGTCTAGGGTTCCGAGTCAAAACCAGTAGATCCCAAGCTTCAATATGGGGAACGAACGGCCGCCCCGTGACTCGCGTCTCGGGACAGTTCTATTATGTGTGCCGCATTCTATCAATCATCACTTAGAGGGTCAACGACGACAACGGATACTCACGAGTCACTGTGCCTGAGTCTGGAGTCGAACCTAGAGACTCACGACTCGCAGATCATGGGTCAACGGCCGAAGACTTAAGGCACGGCGACAGAATATCCAAAGTCCATTTGTTCCCTTGGACTTCCGGCTCTTCTGGGTTCTGCGAGAGTTGTCCCATGAGCCCTCCCATCAGGCGGCCTGTCTCCTTGGCAATCCCGTACACTTCTCGAAACTTTCCTCCTCGATGGAGCCAGCATCATAAGGAGACGTAAAGCTGCAATCGGGGACGTTGGTTCCACATTGGATCATGAAGTTCACATGGGATGCTTTTTCGTCTTGACAAAACGACAGTCCTATGTCATATTAAATCCCATGAGTGACAGGCGTTTTCTCATCGACCAATTGTGCGAGCTGAGCGGGTTTTCCCGCAGGACCATAAGGTATTACATCCAGATCGGCCTTCTGGATCCTCCTGCAGGAAGGGGAAGGGGCGGTTTTTATTATGACAGTCACCTGAGTCGGCTTCGGGAGATCCGGGCCTTGCAGGAACGGGGGCTGAAGATCGCAGCCATCCAGGAGGTCATCGGCACTGGCGCGGTGCCCGAGCCCCCGCCCCAAAGGGATGTCTGGGCACGCTACCAGGTGGTGCCTGGGGTCGAGATGCACGTGAGCACCGAGGTAGAAGGGAGGGCTAGGGTTAAACTCATCGAAGCCCTTCGTGCAGCACGATCGATTCTGGAGAAAGGAGGCCAAGACGATGCATGATGCCTTCGGATTGTGGTCACATGACGCGGTTCCTGTCCCCCTGTTGGGCGTGGCAGTTCGGGGGGAAATCCTGGGCCGCTCGGCCAAGGTCGTGGTTTCCCAGCGGTTCCGGAACATCGAGAAAAGGCCCCTGGAGGCGGTATACAAGTTTCCCCTCCCCGAAGGGGCCGCCGTATGCGGCTTCCAGGCGCGCGTGGGGGGGAGGGTCATCACCGGAGAGGTGGAGGAACGGGACAAGGCCTTCGAGATATACGACAAGGCCTTGGCCAGGGGAGAAGGCGGATACCTCTTGGATCAGGAAAGGCCCAATGTCTTCACCATGTCCGTGGGCAATCTGAACCCCGGGGCAGAGGTGCTCGTTCAGGTGGATTACATCGCGCTGTCGGACATGGAAGGAGCCACCGTGCGCTTCTTTCTCCCCTCTACCATTTCGCCCAGGTACATCCCCGATCATATGCCGGAGACAGATGGTATCCCGGAGGTCGAGAGGCTGCATTCCCCATACGCCCAGGACGTCCCGTATGGACTCGCCCTGAGCCTAGAAGTCCATGGGGCGGAACTCATCCGATCCATTGAATCCCCAAGCCATGCCATCCGCTTGGATCTGGGCCAGGATCCTGTTCGCGTGGCCTTCTCGGCTGAGTCGGTAAGGATGG
>CAZOXN010000639.1:0-2186 GCA_964583655.1 uncultured Desulfarculaceae bacterium
CTTCCTCCAACCAAGGGGGCCAAGCCCCTGGATAAGGGCCGGTGGCTTGGCCGGTCTGTGATGGCGCGGCCGGAAGGCCCTGGAGAAACCCATGGGTGCCGATTCTGTGCCAAGGCAAGTGCTCGGCCTGTTGGGGTGGCTGGCATTCAGTTTCGGGGCGGCCGCTCTGGGAGGTCTTGCCTCCTCCGACGCTGGCGCCTTCTATGAGCAGCTCCAGCGTCCGGAATGGGCCCCTCCCTCGTGGGTTTTCGCACCAGTGTGGAGCTTGCTTTACTTGTTGATGGGCGTTTCCGCCTGGCTCGTATGGAGGGAGAGCGGGTTTCGCGAGGCGAGGATTCCCTTGGTCCTTTTTTCCCTGCAACTGGTCGCAAACGCGCTCTGGACTTGGCTCTTCTTCGCTTGGCGGCTCGGGGCCTTGGCTTTTGGCGAGATACTGCTCCTGTGGGTGCTCGTGCTCCTTACCCTCGTCTCCTTCTGGCGCCTCCGTCCGATGGCCGGGGTACTGCTCTTGCCATACCTAACCTGGGTGACCTTTGCATCAGCACTGACCTACACGATATGGCAGAGGAATAAGGGCCTCCTGGCGTGAGTGTCTCGTGACCGGGCGGTCGAGGGCCACTTTCTTGATGCCGGTCACGAGGGTCCCAGAGGAAGCAGCTGCTGCAGCGAACTCGTCTCGGGACAGACCGACCTTTGCCGCTGGTCTCCGCTCTTGGTTTCGACAGGTGTCCTGATCTCGGTGAAGAGCGGGGGCGAGGGATCTTGTAACCCTCTGAAGGCACCCCGTGTCGGCCTCCACGGCGATGACATGGAAGAGGGTTCAACGGCTTCTCGAGGGACTGTCTTTCTTACGAGGATCCTCGTCCGGTCATTTCTTTTTTGGGACTGGTCCCTCGCAGGTGCGCTATACTGTGGTTCAGGGAAAGGCCTAAGTTGCTCCGCCAAGAGGACGATCTGTGGAGGGCCCGGTGATTTCTTTGGGGCGGATCCCAAGACGGCCGCTGGTTGAGCTCCGGGCAGCCGCGGCTGGGGGTTCGCCTCTTCGGTCGTTCACTCCTGGGGCATTGAAGAAGGGAGGAAGCCATGGAAGCCCGGGAAAAACGCATGGGAGAAAGGGGGCCTGCGGATCGGCTGCTGTACCATCAGGACTTCTTTCGAACCTTCCGGGAGATCATGAAGCGGGTCTCCACGGCCAGACGCTCCATGAACGTGCTCTACGACATCACCGAGGCGGTGGCCCGTTCCATGGGGGTGAAGGGGAGCGCCCTCTTCCTCCTGGATCGCAGGAAGAGGGTGCTCGAGGTCGTATCCTCCTACGGGCTCAGCTCCCGCTATCTGAAGAAAGGACCCGTGCTGGCGGACCGAAGCATCAAGGAGGGTCTGGAGGGCATGAGCGTCTGTGTGGACGACGTCTCCACAGATCCGCGGATCCAGTATCCGGAGGAGGCGGCCCAGGAAGGGATTCGCTCGATCCTGTCGGCGCCTGTCATCTTCAAGAGGCGGGTCATCGGGGTGCTCAGGGTTTACACCTCTGTCCCCACCGAGTTCAGCATGGAGGATGTGGAGTTCGTGGAGGGGCTCGCTGACCTGGCGGCCTTGGTGATCGAGTACAACAGACTGGTCATGGGTGCCAAGCACAGTTTGGAGGCCTTGAAGCTCATGGCTGGTTCTCCTGCCAGGTCCAGATAAAAAGGCAGGGGGCCTCAGTGTCGTCTCAGTCTGGAGCGCACGAAGAGGCCCCCTGCAACGGCCAGGAGGGCTATGACAACCATGTCCGCCTGATGGGAGTACCTCTGCACCAGGTGCCAATGCTCCCTCAGCTTCATGCCGCAAAAGAGCAGGAATGCGTTCCAGATCGTCGCTCCCACCAGGGTTGCTCCAGTGAAGGGCAGAAGAGGCATACGACCGATGCCCGCCGGTATGGAGATCAGGTGGCGGACCACGGGGATGAACCTGGCCAGGAATACCGTCAAGATGGCTCCCCGTCGGTAGAAAAAGCTCTCGGTCAAATCGAGGTCATGTTCATTCACCAAGAGGTATCTCCCCACCTTCATCACCAGGGGCCTACCGCCGTAGTACCCAATGAGGTACGAGATGAATGAGCCGACGATGGAACCGAGGCTCGTAGCAGCGATGGCTGTCCAGATGTCCCATTTGCCATCGGCCACGAGAAACCCCACAAAGGG
>CAZOXN010000640.1:0-2179 GCA_964583655.1 uncultured Desulfarculaceae bacterium
GTCGGTATACGAACACATGGCCCAGGCAGACCCCAACTATAAGGACATAAAGGCCAGGTATGAGAAGCTACGCACCGCGGTGGCAGCCCCGGCGACCCCTGTGTTTGCCTCTTTGCGTCCCAAGGAGGAGAGCACGGTGATGCTCGAGGGGGCCACAGAGAATCCGACCCTGGGCCGCTACGAGATCGTCGGCGAACTTGGAAAGGGGGCCATGGGCATTGTCTACAAGGGGGTGGACCCCAAGATCAACCGGGTCGTGGCCATCAAGACAATTCGGTTCGAACAGGACTTCGAGCAGGACGAGATAGAGGACGTCAAGAAACGCTTCTTCAGGGAGGCTGAGACCGCAGGCCGCCTGACCCATCCCAACATCGTGACCATATTCGATGTAGGAGAAGACTGGGACCTCTCGTACATCGCCATGGAGCTCCTGGAAGGGGACGACCTCACGGGGCGCGCCAAGAAGGGCAACCTCCTGCCCATACGACGTGTAGTGGAGATCATAGCCCAGACATGCGATGCCCTGGACTATGCCCATGAGCAGGGGGTGGTGCATCGGGACATCAAGCCGGCCAATATCATGGTCCTCAAGAACGGGCAGGTCAAGGTCACTGACTTCGGGATAGCTCGGATCACGACGGGATCGAAGACTCAGACGGCGGCTGGGATCGTAATGGGAACTCCGAGTTACATGTCGCCGGAGCAAGTGGCGGGCCACGCCATAGACGGACGCTCGGACATCTTCTCCCTCGGGGTGGTCTTCTATGAACTCCTGACCGGGGAGAGGCCGTTCAAGGCTGAATCCATCATGGCCCTGCTCCATGTCATCGCCACCAAACCGCACCCCCCGGTCCGATCGTTGAACCCCAGGATCCCGGAGTATCTCGGGAAGGTCATAGACAAGGCCTTGGCCAAGGACCCCAAGGATCGGTTCCAGCGTGCCGGGGAGATGGCACGGGCCCTGAAGGCCTTCCTAGCCAAGGTCGACCAGATGGCCGCCGCGAAACAGGCGTCACCGCCGGCCAGGGAGAAGGCCGCCAAGGGTCCATAAGCGAAGGGCCGCCGAGCCATGCTCAAACCCACTGCCCACGAGACCATAGAGCAACTCAAGACCTTGGTAGAGCTCAGCGCCGTGCTCAACTCCACCCTGGATCAGGGCGAGGTGAGGCGGCGTGCCATGGAGGCTGTCAAGGACTTGGTGGGGTGCGAGGCGAGTTCGCTCCTCCTCGTGGACGAAAAAAGTCGGGAGCTCTATTTCGAGGTGGCATTGGGGAGGAAGGGGGAAAAGGTCAAGGAGATACGCCTTAAGATAGGAGAAGGGATAGCCGGGTGGGTCGCCAGCACTGGCGAGCCGGCCTTGGTTCACGACGTTGGCCGTGACCCCAGACACGCGCGCAAGGTAGACGAACATTCCCATTTCAGCACCCGCAACATGGTCTGCGTCCCTGTCAAGGTGAGAGGAAAGGTGATCGGGGTCCTTCAGGGGATCAACAAGATCCGAGGGGTCTTTTACAAACAGGACGTGGAGATCATGCAAATGCTGGCGAACCAGGTGGGGATCGCCATAGATCACGCGCGTCTTTATGAGGCCATCCACGAGACCTTCCTGGAGAACGCGGAGGCCAACAAGATGTTGGGGCTCACCTTCCAGGGCAAGGGGATGCTGGAGCTGGCCCTGGAGAGGTTCCTGAAGGTGCCCTTGGATGGAGAGATGATGGAGGTGTTCTATCATCTCGGCTTCGATTTCGAGCGTATGCGCATGTTTCAGAAGGCCAAAGAGGTCTATGAGATGATCGCGGCCAAGGACGCCTCCTTTCGTGACGTCAAAGATCGCCTCAGGCTCCTGGGAGACGCTTCACAGAGCCTCTCCCTCAGGACCTCCCGCATTGTCGTGCCCCCCTCAGGGGGCCAGCCCCAGCACAAGCAAGGTCTCGGCCAGACACTGGGACGTTACGAGGTCCTCGAGGAGATAGGACGCGGGTCCTTGGGGCGCGTATACAAGGGTAGGGATCCGCGAATCCAGCGACTCGTTGCCCTCAAGGTCCTGGAATGGGAGGAGGAACTCGCCCCTGAGGAACAGGCGGAGCTGACGCAGTTGTTCCTGAAGGAGGTGGAAGTCGCGGGGAGACTCAACCATCCTAGCATCGTAGTGATCTTCGACGCCGGGGAGGAATTGGGG
>CAZOXN010000641.1:0-2177 GCA_964583655.1 uncultured Desulfarculaceae bacterium
GGCTCGGAGGATCCCCGAGGCCGCGGCGTGGGGGTCGGTGGTGACTGATGACGGGGTGGTGGCGTTTCTCGGGGCGGCTCGCCTGCAGTGCCCCGCTCGGCGCAGGCAGGGCGGAGAGTCGAGGCGAAGAGAGATGCCACCACGTGGCCTCGGGATTGCCGGTCACCTGCTGACCGTTCATGAGAGAGGGGATGGTCAGGGTGCAAGGGAGTCGAGGGCCTTGAGGTCTTCCTCGCTGTCCACGTCCGCCAGCCAAAGCGGCTCGTCTATCTCCACACCAAGGACCTCTTCTGGGTGCCCTTCTATGATCCTCCTCCCCCCTTCGTCCCCCTCCAGTTCGAGGAGCAGGCGGTAGAATCCCCTGTGGAAGATGGTGGGGTTTCCCCGCTTGCCGGCATGGATCGGGACGCAGATCCCCTTTTCCGAGGCCCAGAACCTCTCCAGGAGCAGATCGAGAAACCCGGGTGTCACGAACGGCTGGTCCCCGAGCAAGAACATCACCGAAGGGAACTCATCCTTGACCAGCCCGAGCCCAGCCCTGAGGGAGTAGGCCTGTCCTTCGCGGAAGCGGTAGTTGAAGGCCGTCACCAGGCGAGGATGGAGGGTCGTATCCTCCAGTGCCCTGATTATGGCCTCGAACTCATGGCCGAGGACGAGCACCACCGTGTCCAGCTTGGAGCCGAGGGCGGCCTCCACGACCCACTGGAGCAAATACCTCCCCCTGAAGGGGTGGAGCTGTTTGGGCCTTCCCAGCCGTGTGGAGGTGCCCGCGGCCAGGATGATGCCTGCCGTGGGTTGTCTAGTCTCGTGCATGGATCGAGGGTGTGTGCGGGGATCCAGGGCCTTGGCCCCGCAGCTCGATGGGGGCCGAGTATCCCCCTCCTGCGGAGTCGCGAAGGACCAGGGTGTGAAACTGCGCCAGATCTCCTTCATCGAGGTAGGTGTAAAGGCTCATGGACTCGCCTGGACCGAGCCTGTGCATCCCATGGGGGAAAAGATTCGGTATGTGCAGGGTCCCTTCAGGTCCCAGGAGATCCAGGGCGCTCAGGAGGAAGACTTCCGATTCGGAGTCGTTCCTCACCTGCAGCTCCACGTTCTGGTCCGGGAGGGCCAGGCACTTCTTGCAGAAGACATCCTGACAGCTCGAGTTGACGATCAGCCGAATCTCCAACGTCTTGCCCTTTTCCGCGAGACCCATTGTCCCTTCCCACCGCCTATCCTAGAGCCTTTCCTGCCCGCTGCGCTCTCTCTCAAGCAGCGCGATGAGGTCGCCCGCCAGGGCGAGCACCACACCGGCGTCTTCCCCGGTTATCCTGGAGCTGAACTTGTAATGGGCCGAGTTTCTCAACTCCAGGCATAGGTTGAGCCTGCGGCCGATAGCCCTTTCCACAGTCCCACTCTTGATGTAGGTCTCGCCAAAACTCTGAATCATGCCCCCGTGGGAGCCTGGCAGGTCCTTTATCTTCATGACGAGGAGCCCCTTCACCCCCAGCTCGGCGGAGTTGTACGCACCATCCAGTCCGAGGCGGTAATGACCCCTCGAGATGGCCTCCTTCGCGGAGTCGTGATACTCTTGGGCCAGGGCAAGGTAATGGCTGGCCGCCGAGATCCTCGAACCCCTTTCCGGCACGGAATAGATCTCCTGGCCGTGACTGAGGACGTTCTCCAGGAAATGATCGATCAAAGGGAACAGATCGTCCAAATGGCAGGTAACGATCTCCAAAGGGGCCCTCGTCTCCATCTGGACATCCATCAGTATGTCAGCGATCCTTTCGCGAATACGATCGCCGTCGGTGGTGACGATCAGCACGTCGATGTCGCTATCTTCCCGGGCCGAGCCTTTGCTGGTGCTGCCGAACCAGACGATCTTGGCGATCTCAGGCTCTATCTCACTGCTGGTCAGGGCGTCACTCAGTCTGCGGACCGCCCCTAGGTGGTGATGGCTCCTCGTCTTCAATGGCGTGAACCTTTCCTCTTGGGCGGGAGATCCACTAAAGTGATTATCGAGAAAACGAGTTGCCGTGTCAATCGACGGCGGTCAGGTTCGAGATGCGCCGTCGTCCGGCCTTCGTGGCCGTTGACACAGCAAGGTGCGTCCCATACAATCGAGGCCGGCTTTTGCGAATACGGCCGTGCCGGAGCTGAACCGGATGCTGAAGGTCCTCGCTGTTCTAGGG
>CAZOXN010000642.1:0-2175 GCA_964583655.1 uncultured Desulfarculaceae bacterium
ATTCCAAAGAGACCAGACCGCTGGCTCAAAGACTCAGGATCTTGGAGAAGGAGCCCCTCGGCCTTGCGTTGGAGATATCCCCAGAGGATTATCCAAGAGTGGAGGCGAGGGTCAACTCTTTGCTGCAGGAATGTACTCAGCTCTTCGCAGATTCCATGGCCAGATCTCAGCGATACCTCCCTATGATGAGAGACATCTTCAAGCAAGAGGGATTGCCAGAGGAGCTCGTCTACCTCGGCCTCATCGAGAGCGGCTTTAACCCGATGGCGTCGTCCCCGCATGACCACGTGGGCATTTGGCAGATCTCCAAGGCCACGGGCAGGCGGTTTGGACTTCGCATGGATCATTGGATCGACGAGCGGCGCGACCCTGAGAAATCCACCTTGGCTGCGGCTAGGTATTTGAAGGAGCTTCACGATAACTTCCAGTCATGGGACTTGGCCATAGCTGGATACAATCTGGGAGAAGCAAAGATCAGGGCGGCTATGGACTCGCGAAATACCACAAGCTTCTGGGAGCTCTGCCGGCACCAGGATCTGAATCAGACCACCATGGATTTCGTGCCGAGATTCTTGGCGATTCTCCTCGTCGCCCAGGACCCGGAGTCCTATGGGCTCAGCAACATGAAGTATACCGAGGGTTGGCGGTTCGACCGGGTTAGGTTATCCGAGCCTTTGGAGATCGATACCATCGCAAGGCTTGCAGGGACCACAGGGGGGGAGATACGGGCCTTGAACCCTCATATCAGGAGGGGCGTGACACCTCCCGGACACATGGAGATAAGGGTGCCCCAGGGCAGGGGAGAGGAGTTGAGAGCCGCGCTCTCCAGAGGAATACCTGCTGCCCTCAAGCCTTCCGGGGGCCATCTGGCCACGGTGGGCGGGCGAGAGCCAGGGATGGTGCATCGGGTGAAGAAGGGAGAGAACTTGGGCGAGATCGCCCGCCGCTATGGGACCCGTGTGGACCTCATCGCGAGATCGAACCATCTCGCCTCGATCCATCATCTCAAAGAGGGGCAGGAGCTGAGGATCCCAGTTGGGCCGGCTTCAGAGAGAACGGATCCTCGCGCGGGCGCAGCGCAGCTCACAAAGGCGGCGGCTGGACCTGGGACGCATGGCAAGGAGGTGTCATCAATAGGGAAAGGGCATGCGACGGTCCACAAGGTCAACAAGGGAGAGAATCTCTGGTCCATCGCGCGGAGATATGGGGTACAGGTATCGGACATATGCCGATGGAACGGGCTCAAGGATAACCGAATCAAGCCCGGAGATGAACTCACACTGTACAGGTAGACCCACCTTCAACATCCACCCAGGATCAGCGTCCTACTTGCGCTTGCGTGACATCCCGAGGGGAGGCCCTCCCATAAGAAGATGATCTTGCACTTCTCCCTGGATAGGGAGGATGCGAGGAGCTATAATCTCGCTGGAGGCGCGGGAGAATCGGCGTTGGGGCATTCGCGGTCATTCGGCAGGGGATGGGATCCAAAATATCCAATGGAGAGACACAGGATCCCGGTTGCCACAGGGATCGGTTTGAAAGCGGTCAGCAACTGGATTCTTGGTTTCGTGATGATGCGAAGGCAAGACCTTTGTCGGCCTCTTGGCGAGATCGTCGATGTAAAGGGGGGGAAGCCCTGAAGGTGCGACGGCTCTTCTTTTTCCATGTTCTCCTCGTTTCCCTTTGCACGACCCTGGTCGGAGGGCCACTGCTTGCGGATGACCTCCCCACAGAGCTCGTCCTAGTGGTGAGGGAGAAACAGGTAATCGCCTTTTCTTCCCGTGGAAACCGATGGGTGGCCAGGGAGTTGATGGCCCAGGAATTCATCGAGGAGTCGAGGAAGTCCAGTCATATAGCGGTGGTGGTGACCAACCTCAGGGTCCTGGGCTTCAGTGCCGAAACGGATCAGTGGGATGAGGAGCGGCTCGAGGCAGGGGAGAGGGCCATATCCCTGCACATAGAGGGGAAGGTCGCCTCGGTGGTGACCAATGTCAGGGCCCTGGGCTTCGGGGCAAGGACAGGGACCTGGTCTGTCCTGAGGCTCCCCTTGAGGTGAACCCCTTGTCCATGGGACGAGAGCCAGGGAGAGCGCTACGCCCTGCAAGCAAGTTGCAGAGGGGCCCGTTGCCCCTTCGAGGAGATGGGGGCGGGGCCTCGCGCTCTCCATGGGATGAC
>CAZOXN010000643.1:0-2172 GCA_964583655.1 uncultured Desulfarculaceae bacterium
CTCTTGCCGATTCTTCCACTCCTTCCGGACCGTCAGTCCGGTGCCTCGCACCAGGCGAGAAACCGCCGAAGCCGGTGTATTGGCATTCACTTGGATGGAAAACGGGGTGAGGGGTCGTACAATGCGGGCATTATGTGGGTCGATTTTTCCCGAAGGGGATGATATAAGAACAAAGGGCGTAGCGGTTTGGATTCCGCAGGAATCCATGACTTCAGGAGAGGATGAAGGGAGGTGTCTTCCTCATGGCGGAGAAGAAGCAAGTGGGAAAGGTGACGCACTTCTTCAGCAAGATCAGCGTCGCCGCAGTGGAACTCACAGGGGGCCTCAAGGTCGGCGACATGATCTCAATAGAGGGAGGGGCGGGGACCCTCGAGCAGAGGGTGGAATCCATGCAGATGAATAATCAACCCATCGCCGAGGCCAAGGCCGGCGACGTGGTGGGGCTAAAGGTCTTGGGTAGGGTCAAGGAGGGGGATCGGGTCTACCTGGAACAGTGAGGCCCACACATTCTGGTTCGAGGGACTGCTCAGTCTCCCCGGGGCGGCCGGTCAAGGGGAGCCGGAGGGTTGCCCCCCACCGGCGGTGGGGGACAAGCCTCCTACTCGAAGCCTATCCATCGAATGAACTCACCAGCTTTCCCCCTAGGGCTCCGGAACAGGTTTGCCGGGTGGTCCGGGATGGGATGTCCTATGCCCAGGCCCATGACCAGCACGCGCTCCGGCGCGATCTCCGCGTGCCGCCGAACCACATCAGGATAGATGACGGACATAGCGAGGTAACACGTACCGAGGCCCTGTCCCACGGCCAGGAGGGTGATGGTCTGAAGGACGATGCCGGCGTCCATGAGGGCATATGGATTGAAGCCCTTGGGCAGGTGCAGGTATATGGCCACGGGCGCACCGAAGAGCCTTGCCACGTCCAAGTAGTAAGCCCTTCTCCTCTCGGCATCCTCCCTTCTTATCCCGAGGACCTCGAACAGCTCCCTGCCCAGCGCCTTGTACCTGGAGGCCTCCGCCTCGCTCCATGAGGAGGGCATGGCCACCTCCGGCCTGGGCGGGACCCCCTGCCTGGTCATCTCAACGCATTCCTCTCTTATGCGATCGAGGGCAGCGCCGCCCACTATGGCAAAGCCCCATGGCTGGGTGTTCCCCCAGGAGGGGGCCCTCAAGGCTGCCTCCATGATTTCCTCCAGCTTCTCTCTCCGCACCGGCTCCTGGCTGAATGCCCTGATGCTCCTCCTGGCCATGACCGCCTGTGTTACATCCATCGATACCTCCTCCTCGAGTGATCCATCTATGCCCTTCGGTCCCCCGCCAAGGGGATCCCGTGGATGGGAAAGACCTCCTGCCGTATGTATCTCACCACCCTCTTGGCCTCCTCCCATGCCCTCTTCTTGACCTCCCCCTCGCTGAGATAAGGGTAATCGTAGAGACTGCCCACTTCCATTTCCGGACCGAACATCATCCCTCCCACCAAGCCGGCGAATTCGTCTCTCGGCTCCAAATCGTTCAAGATGCCCCAGGCAAGGGTCCAACATCTGGCTGTCCGATACAGGTCGTAACCGCCCCCCCCCAAGGCCAGGACCTTGGCACACAGGCCGACGATGCTCCTGACCACCTTCTGGTAAGCGTTGTTAGTGAGCCTGAGGTGGGTCAGGGGATCGGAGATCAGGGTATCGGCCCCGATCTGGGTTACTACGATGTCGGGCGAGAAGGCCTGCAAGAGCGGAGGGACGATGGCATCGAAGGCAAATAGGTAGACCTCGTCGTCCGTCCCTGGCTCCAAGGGGACGTTGACGGTGAAGCCGCGTCCATCGCCCGTCCCTATCTCCGTTTCCCAACCCGACCAAGGATAGAGCGTCTTGCCCGTCTCGTGAAGTGAGATAACCAGGGCCCTGGCATCGTCCCAAAACGCCTCCTGTACGCCGTTGCCGTGGTGGGCGTCACAGTCCACGTACGCGACCCTCCTCCCTTGGGACAGGGCCGCCCTGATGGCGATGGCGATGTCGTTCAGGTAACAGAAACCTTCGGCATGGTCGGGCATGGCGTGATGAAATCCACCGTAAGGGTTGAAAGCCCTTTCCGCATCTCCGGCTCCCAAGCCCTCCATGGCGAAATGGGTGGCGCCGACGGCCTTGAGCACGCCGATTTGGCCGATCTTCTGGATGGTGAG
>CAZOXN010000644.1:0-2164 GCA_964583655.1 uncultured Desulfarculaceae bacterium
ATCCGATGACTCATGGCATTGCGCAGGTGGGGCTGGTTCAAGGTCAAGATGGAGATGCCATCCTGTGTCTCAAGGATCAAGGTCTCGTACACGGCCCTTCCTCCGCCGGCTCAGTGCCTGAAGGCCCTCTGTCCTGTGAAGACCATGGCCACAGGCGGCTGTGCCTCGTTGCATGCTTGGATGGACTCCCAGTCCCTGTCAGAACCTCCTGGATGGGCGATGGCGGTGATCCCTTCACGGATGGCCACGTCCACACCGTCGCGAAAAGGAAAGAAGGCATCGGAAATCATCACTGATCCCAGAAGCCCACCCTTTTTTCGCTCTGTCTCGAGATCGATCTCCTCTTTTGCCTCGGGCTCCCTTTGCTTCAACTCGACCTCCCTCTCCAAGGTCTTGTACGGGATTCCGTGTACTTGAAAGCAAAGGGCGTCCTTGAACTTCGCGTAGGCCTTGAAGATGGCGATCTCGGCCACGCCCACGCGATCTTGCTCGCCGGTGCCGATGCCCACTGTAACGCCGTCCTTGGCATAGAGAACGGAGTTGGACGTGACTCCCTGCTCCACGGCCCAACCGAAGAGGAGATCCTCGTACTCCCCACTGGTAGGCTCTCGTACCGGCCTGATCTCCCCTCCTTGGTGGAAGGCCACCGCTGCCTTGAAATCCTCCTTGGACAAGACGGCGTTCATGGATGACTGCTGGACAATGAGCCCGCCGTCCATCAAGGAGGTGAACTCCAGATAACGAAGCCTCGCGTAGTCTGCCAGCCGATCCATCCGAGGGACCCTCAAGATGCGCAGATTCTTCCGCTTGGCCAGGAGGTCCAGGGTCCCCTCTTCGTAATCGGGCGCTGCCACGACCTCCAGGTAATGTCCTGCGATGAGTTCTGCAGTCTCCCTGTCCACAGGCCGGTTCACCACGAGGGCCCCTCCGAAGGCCGCTATCCGATCGGCCATGTTGGCCCTGTGGTACGCCTCCGCAAGCGTCTTCCCGTACGCCACCCCTGATGGGTTGTTGTGTTTCATGATGGCGGCTGCAGGTCCCTTGCCGAGGTAGCGGAGGATCTGAAGGGCCCTGTCCACGTCCGTGAGGTTGATCTTCCCAGGGTGTTTCCCGGACTGCAGCATCTCCTCCTCGCCGATGTGACTCACCATGCCTTGGCCAGGCTGGACATACTGGGCCTCGCCAATGACTAGGTTGCCGCCTACCCACTCATACAGTGCGGCCTCCTGCCCTGGGTTCTCGCCGTAACGAAGTCCCTTCTCTATCACCTCTCCCTTTTCCGGGTCCAGTATCTTCCAGGTACGTTTCCGGAAAAGTAGCCTCTGATCCCCTAGGATCACGGTCATCTCATCTGGGAAATGGTCCTCCATCACCGTGCGATAAGCCTTCTTGTACTCCTCCATGGCCGCTCCTCCGATTCAGCGAGAGATGGCGAAAGCGCTCAACGACATGGGCCGGCCTGTCACTTACCCCGAGCAGGGTCCCCCTTGGAGGCCCAACGGGGCCGATCTCAGGATCCTTGTATCCGCGTTTCAGGGCCCAGGGCTCATGAGCCGCTTGTGTTCCTTGAGCATGCAGCGGTCCATCACCACCCGGAGCCCAGATGCAGAAGCGATCTCATGGGCTTGCTGGCTCACGATCCCTTCCTGCAACCAGAGCACCCGAGCCTTCCTTGCCACCGCCTCCTTGGCGATGGCGGGCGTGTCCTCCGGCCTCCTGAAGACATCCACCACGTCCACATGAATCGAATCCGGGATCTCCTCGAGTGAACCGTAGGCCTTCTCCCCCAGGACCTCCTGAACAGCCGGGTTCACGGGGATGATGCGGTACCCACAGCCCTTTAGGTACGAGGCGACCCTGTAGCTGGGTCGATCCTCTTTGGGCGAGAGGCCCACCACCGCTATGACCTTGGCCTCCTTCAGTATGTCTCGGATCGCGCTGTCTTCCATACCACCCTCCCCATGAGCACTTGACCTGACCGATTATCCCTCAAGCCTGGCCGCACGGCAAGGGATCGGGGTCGCGCGCAAGTTGCGCGTGGCGTGGATCGCCTTGTGTCTCGGGCACTGACCGCTGCGGCCCGTCTGACGGCCAGGCATCTTCGGAAGATGGGGCCCTCTGCTCCAGCGAGTTGGAACCGGTGGATCGCGGAATAAATCAATTG
>CAZOXN010000645.1:0-2148 GCA_964583655.1 uncultured Desulfarculaceae bacterium
ATGTTGTTCAGGGGCTGGTGAGAGACCAGGGAACAACCGGCTGTGTGTATCCCGAATCGGAATTTTTGCGACTCGGGATCTTTGGCCCCGTAGCGATCCCTCATGATCCTTGCCCAAAGGTTCCTCGCAGCCCTGAGCTTGCATATCTCCTCGAAGAAGTCGATGTGGCTCGAACAGTAAAAGGCGATGCGCGGGGCAAAATCGTCGATGGAGAGGCCCCTCTCGAGTATGTTGTCTATGTACATCATGGCCATGGAGAAGCCCACGGCCACCTCCTGGGCCGCGGTGAGTCCCTGCTCGCGCATGTCGTAGAGGTTGACGTTCATCGTGTACCAGTGAGGCATATGACCAGCACAGTATTCCACGATATCCGCATTGGTCTTCAGGCCCAGTTGCAGCGGGACACCCAGGAGGATGCCGCAGTAACGGGTGTGGATCGGATCGTTCTGGATGGTCCCCCGGAGTTTGGAGATATCGATGCCTCTTCTCTTCGCCACTGCTATGTATTGGGCCAGGATCACCGGGGAGGTCGCTGCGGCGATGATCAAAGACATGTTCACCGTCTCGAGGGGGACCCCCTTCATGATGAGCTCCATATCCTCGACAGTTGTGAAGTTGGCCCCTGCTGTCCCGATTTCCCCTTCCGCCTTGGGGTGGTCTGGATCTATTCCGAAACTCGTCGGGACGTCCACGATGACGTTGAGGCCCGTCACCCCAGCCTGGGCCAGGAAGTGAAAGCGTTTGTTGGTGTCCTCGGGCAGCCCGTACCCGCACACCTCTCTCTGAGTCCAAAGCTTGCCCCGATACATGGTGGGGTGGATCCCCCTGGTGTAGGGAAAGATCCCTGGGGGGGGGAAATCCTCATCCTCTTTCAAGGCAGACAAGTCCGAAGACGCATACAAAGGCCTCAAAGGGATCCCAGACCAGGTGGTCGTTTGTCTGGACACCTGGACAAAGCGCTCCGCCATCTCCGAGTAAGGGTCTCGATCCATGCCCTGGCACGCTCCGCAGGTCAGGGGGACAAGGAGGGCAGATGAGGGTTCACATCGGGTCGCGGTCACCGCGTCGGCGTCATTGCCTTTGTCGAATCCGCCTCGCTCCTCAGTCGCTTCTCTCTTCGCCTCGCGCCCACACCTGCCCCGTCCAAGAGAAGTTCCACCGACTTCCTCAGGCGGTCTTTCACCGAATACTGCTCCTTTGTGTGGAGCCAGTTGAGGAGGATGTTGAAGGTGCTTCCGGTGATCATCTCCGCCAGCAGGTAGGGGTCCTCCTCTTTGAGTTCCCCACGCTCCTGACCCCGGATGATGATCTCGGCCATGAGATCGTTCACAGTCCACCGACCCTCCTCCTCGTCTCCCTGCTCCACAAAGCCGATCTGCGATCTCATGATCTCCAGAAAGACGGTACGGAACAGCTCCTTGTAGCCCTTGAGGCTGTCCACCACAGTCTCCATGATGCTCGTGAGGGTCTCTCTCGTTGTGAGATCGGACTGGATCTTCTTTTCCAGTATCTCCTTGTAGTTCCGGACGGTCCTATGGGCCAGCTCATGCAGGATCTGGTTCTTGGACGAGTAGTAATTGAAGAATGTAGCCCTGCTCACGTCCAGGGACTCTGTTATCTCCTCCAAGGTCGTCTGGTCGAAGCCCTTGGTCCTGAAGAGATAGATCGCGGTCTTGAAGATGTTCTCGCGCATGCTCCGCTTCTTGCTCTCGCGGCGTGATAGAGGTCTCTCCATGAGCTCACACCTCTCGACAGCACTTCCCCATTCAGACCGGGGCACCCTGAAGATAGTAGTCCTGGAGATCGAAAGCCGGGTCGCTCAGGTACCGTTTCATGATGGATTCCCTCAGCCCAAAGAGCATCTCCGGCTTGGCCTCCACCCCGTTGTCTGTGAACGCCTTGAGGAGGGTCTCGTAAGTGGGGGGGCACCCGTCTATGGGAACTGCCTCCTTGATCCTTGGGTCCTTCCCCCTAGCCTTGACCATGCATCTGCCGAACAAGAAGGTCTTATTGGCCCTCCCGGATGGCCTGCCGCTGCTGCTCGAGGGCACGGCAGGGCAGGGACGCGTGTTACTCTTTACTTCGACGGCCGATATAGACTGGAACGAATTGCCGGTGACCACCGGCTATCTCCCCCTCATTCAGACT
>CAZOXN010000646.1:0-2148 GCA_964583655.1 uncultured Desulfarculaceae bacterium
TGGTGGAGGGGAGGGGCTGGTACGCGGCTGTGGCCATCCCTCTGGCCGCATGGATCGCAGGGGTGCACTGGGGAGGGGTCCTGGCCATAGGAACGGTGGCGCTCGTACCCCTCTTGCTGCGGGGGAGGCTGCGATTGGGCCCCGTGCTCTTCGGGGTTCTGATCTCCCTCCTCATCTGGGCGCCTTATATCGAGTTCGAGAGGGGGAGGTCCTTCGCGGAACTGCGCGCCTTGGTGCAGGGGCCCGTCAGGGTTCCTCCAGCCCACGAGCTCACCCCGTTGTGCGCCGAGCGCCTGGCCGAGGGAAAGCCTGAATCCGGACCGGGAGGGGGGGATGGTCTCAAGGAAAGGATCCGCTCCACTTCGCCATGGGCCTACAGGGCCCTTCGCGCCGCGGCGGGGATGGCCTCGGTCGTGGGCATGAACTTCCACTGGGCGCCCCTCGGGCCCGACCTCCGGCAAGGGACCTGGAGGCAGATAGCGACGTTCGTGGTACAGACATTGCTTTTCCTCGTGGGGATGGTGATCCTCCTGGGCCGTGTGCGAAAAGGGGTCTCCTCCTGCAAGGCCGAGGCCCTGATCCTGCTGGCATTCCTGGTCCCTGCGCTCCTCCAAAACCTGTCTCCGCACACGACCCTGGGCAGGCCCGATGCGGCGTGGCTCTTCTTCGGTCCACAGGCCCTCATCTTGGCTTACGCGTTGGCATCCCCAGGGGGTATCCCTTGGCGCATGGTGAGGGAAGCCGCGGCAGTCCTCCTGTTGGCAGTCCTTTCAATGAGCAGCTACGGCGAGTTGGAGGTCGCCTCGAGGTCCCTCAAGGCCCCCGCCCACCCTCAGAGACAGCTCGTTTCCTGGATCGCCCGGGACGCTGCAGCGGAGGGAAAAGAGCGGGTCTCCATCCGGTACGACTTTCTGCGGGAGATGCCCAAGTGGTGTTGGATCGTCCCTTACAGCCTCGTGGATCGGGCCTATAAGGTCGGGGCGGAGTTCGATTACCTCCTCGGCCTCCACGGGATAGAGAATACCGAGAAGGCGGCGGATGGCTGGGCCAGGGATCCGGATTACGTGGTCCTTTTCCGCGAGGGGCTGAGGCGCTACGATCGAGGGCTCGGGATGTGCCGGGTCCAGGAGTTAGGCCCCTACGCGATCCTCAAGGTGCCGCGAGCTGCCGGGTGCCTGGAGAACCGGAAAGGCGGTCCGAGCAGTTGAAGCTCTCAGTGGTCATCCCGTGTTACAACGAGGTGAGGACCATCCGCACCCTCGTGGAGCGGGTGCGCGCGGCACCGGTGGAGCCCAAGGAGATCATCATCGTGGACGACGGCTCCACCGATGGCACCACCGGTGTCCTCCGAGAGGAGATCGCACCTATTGTGGACCAGGTCCTCTATCATTCTGTCAACAGGGGAAAGGGGGCCGCCCTGCGCACAGGCTTCGCACGTGCCACGGGCGACATCGTCCTGGTCCAGGATGCGGACCTCGAATACGACCCCAGGGAGTATCCACAGCTCATCGAGCCCATCCTGACCCATCAGGCGGACGTGGTCTACGGCTCCAGGTTCGTGAGCGGCAGGGCCCACAGGGTCCTCTACTTCTGGCACATGGTGGGCAACAGGTGCGTGACGCTCCTGTCCAACATGCTCACCAACCTCAACCTCACGGACATAGAGACCTGCTACAAGGCCTTCCGAAGGGATGTGATCCAGTCCATCCGGATAGAGGAGGACCGGTTCGGCTTCGAGCCGGAGATCACGGCCAAGCTCGCGCGTAAGGGGTGCGTCTTCTACGAGGTGGGGGTATCGTACCACGGCCGCACCTACGAGGAAGGCAAGAAGATCACCTGGAGGGACGGGCTCAAGGCCGTATGGGTGATCCTCAAGTACAACATCTGGCACAGGTGACCCAGGCGTGAAGGCAGCGATCCTCTCGTTTCTGGCCCGGATCTCCATGTCCATGGGGGATGACCTCTTGAGGCGGGCCTTGGTGGGGCTCCTGGCTCGTCGGGTGAAGAAAATGGCCCCCGAGGCCGCCCTGCGTTTTCTCCTTGCCCTGGACAACGACCTCTACGCCCTCCAGGGGGCATGTGCCGTTGGATACGGCGGCGGGGTCCACCCCAAACACCGGCTCACCGGCTATCACGATTTCTTCGTGT
>CAZOXN010000647.1:0-2142 GCA_964583655.1 uncultured Desulfarculaceae bacterium
TCCTGGGGGAGCCAGGGGGGGGCTGGCCCATATTGAGGGGGATCCTCCTGAAAGGCGGGGTGGCCAAGTGTGCTGAGATGTGCGGGGGGGGACAAAGGGTGCTGGAGCTCGCCCTCACCAACGCCAGGGAGAGGGTGCAGTTTGGCAGGCCCATCGGGGCGTTTCAGGCGGTTCAGCACCACTGCGCCAATATCCTCACCTACCTGGATACATCCAGGTTCATGACGTATCAGGCCGCCTGGCGCATAAGCGATGGGCTGCCGTACGAGCGCGAGGCCTCCATGTGCAAGGCGTGGGTGGGGGACTCTTATAGGCGGCTGGTCGCCCTGGGACATCAGGTGTTGGGTGGGATGGGCTTCACCGAGGAGCACGACATGCAGCTCTACTTCAAGAGGAGCAACAGCGCTGAGCTGGCCTTCGGCAGTTCCGATCTCCACAGGGAGCTGGTGGCGGAGCAGATGGGTATGTAGATGAGGATGAGGAGGGGCCATGGCGGACGATCTCTACGAGAAGCTCAGGCAGCACTTCAACGAGGGCCCGACCACCAAGCTCCGCAAGACAAAGGAGCTCATGGAGATCCTCGAGATCCTGTTCACCCCGGAGCAGGCCACCTGTGCCATGGCCCTCCCCATGACCGTGCTGGGCAGGATCAGCCTGGGTGATTTGGCCCTCAGGATGGGGAGGGATGCCCGGGATGTGGAGCCAGTGGTGGAGGCCATGGCCAGGGACGGGAAGGTCCTGGCCACCACCAGCAGGAAGGACGGCAATACGTACTACGCCCTCTGGCCCCTCCTCCCCGGGATCTTGGAATCCACCTTCGCCGATGGGATAGACAACGACCAGAGGAGGCGCCTGGCCAGGCTGGTGGAGAGATATTATTCCGAGGGCCTCTGGAACGAGCTCGCCTCCTCCAACTACCCCCAGTTCAGGATCATCCCCATCAACAAGAACATAGAGTCCTCCTCCGAGGTCCTCCCCTTCGAGGTCGTGAGCCGAATCATCGAGAATGCCGAGGTGATCACGGTCATCCCCTGTCTGTGCAGGGCGGTTTCCAGGAGGTGCGACCACATCCTGGAGGCTGACTTCGTGTTCGGGGCCTGGGCGGATTACCTCATCAAGTACCGCGGGGCGAGGAGATGGACCAAGGAGGAGGCACTGCGCAGGCTGGAGGAGTGCGAGGAGGACGGGCTCATGCACCTCACGGGCAATGCCCAGGAGGGCTCGGCGGTGATCTGCAACTGCTGCAGTTGCTGCTGCAAGGCCCTCAGGGGCTTGATCGAGCTTCACAACCCCAGGTCCTTCGTGCGCTCCAACTTCGAGCCCAGGGTCCGTCAGGATGAATGCACGTTGTGCCTCGAGTGCCAGAGGATATGTCCCATGGGGGCCATGACCAGACTCCCCGGGTACAAGGAGGACGGGTCAGACGCCAGGATGCTGGTCCAGGAGTCCCGGTGTGTGGGGTGCGGCCTCTGCGCCACCCATTGCCCTGTGGGGGCCATCTCCATGGCTAAGGTGAGGGACTATGTGCCGGCCAAGACCCTGGCGGAGATGACCCAGCGCTACCTGGAAGAGAGGGTGTGGTGAAAAGGGCCAGGCTTCGGATATGGCCGCACGGACCATCTCGATGAAAGGAGGTCAGCCATGGTGAGGAGGAATGTCCTGGGAGTAGTGGTCCTTGTGTTCGCCCTGATGGTTTGCTCAGGGTTGGCCAAGGGGGAGATCGGCATGACGGACACGGAGATCAAGGTCGGGACACACCTCGCCCTCACAGGGCCTGCGGCACTGGTAGGTGTGCCCATCCGTGACGGACACAAGATCTGCATCGAGCATTTCAATGCCCAGGGGGGAATGCACGGGAGGAAGATCGTCTACGTCGCGGAAGACGACCAGTTCATGCCCTCGCGAGCAAAGGAGGCGGTGAAGAAGCTCATCCACAGCGACAAGGTCTTCGCCATAGTGCATCCCCTCCAAGGGGCCGGGATCCTCGCGGCTGAGCCGGACATCATGGAGAACAAGACACCGGTCCTCTTTGTCGGGACGTCCCTGGATGCCCTGTTCAAGCCGGTGAAGAGATACATCTTCGGGTGGACCATACCGTATTATGACTCCGCGGCCATACAGGTGGACTTCGCGGTCAAGGCA
>CAZOXN010000648.1:0-2138 GCA_964583655.1 uncultured Desulfarculaceae bacterium
ACCATGGGGGGGATCCCGGGCAAGAGGTGTTACACCCCGCTGGACGTGGAGCAGGTCTCTTACCTCAGGGACCTCGGGATGCCCGGGGGGTTTCCCTTTACCCGGGGGATCCATTCCACCATGTACAGGGGTCGCAAGTGGACCATCCGCCAGTTCACCGGGTACGGGGATCCCAGGGAGACCAACAAGAGGCTCAAGTACCTGGTGCAGTCAGGGACCACAGGCCTGAATCTGGCATTTGACCTTCCCACCATCAATGGATACGGCTCGGACCACCCCATGGCGAAGGGCGAGGTGGGCAGAGACGGGGTCCCGGTGGACTCCCTAGCCGATGTGGAGGACCTCTTCGACGGCATCCCATTGGGCAAGGTGAGCACCTCCCTGGTCATCGCATACCCACCCATCCCCTGCATGTATATAGCGACGGCCGAGAAGCAAGGGTTTCCCATGTCGGAATTGAGAGGCACCTACCAGAACGACAGCTTCTGCAGGGACGTGGCCGCCAACGTCAGGGTGATCCCGCGAAGGGCGGAGCTCAAGCTCTGCACGGACCTGGTGGAACACGCCACCAGGAACATGCCTCTCTGGTACCCCATCAGCATCGTCGGATACCAGATCAGGGAGAAGGGGTGCACTGCCGCCCAGGAGATCGCCTTCACCATCGCTGACGGGATCGATTTCGTGGAGTCCTTCCTCTCCAGGGGGTTGGGAGTGGACGAATTCGGGCCCAGGCTCAGCTTCATGTGGAACGCCCACATCGACTTCTTCGAGGAGATCGCCAAGTACAGGGCCGCCCGCAGGATCTGGGCGAGGATCATGAAGGAGAGGTTCAAGGCCCAGGACCCTCGTTCCATGATGATACGTTTTCACACCCAGACATCAGGGGTCTCCCTGACGGTGCAGCAGCCTTACAACAACATCGTGCGTGTTGCCATCCAGGCCCTGGCCGCTGTCCTGGGGGGGACCCAGTCGCTGCACACCAACTCCATGGACGAGGCCATGGCCCTCCCCACGGAACAGGCGGTGAAGATCGCGGTGAGGACCCAGCAGATCATCGCCGAGGAGACCGGGGTGTGCAACACAGTGGACCCCCTGGGGGGGTCCTATTTCGTGGAGGCCCTGACCAATCGCATTGAAGAGGAGGCCATGGAGTACCTCAGGAAGATAGACGAGTTGGGCGGGGCCATGGTGGCCATCGAGACCGGATACATCCAGAGGGAGGTCGCCAAGGCCGCTTACGAGTACCAGAGGAAGCTCGACAGGGGGGAGGAGGTCATCGTGGGCGTCAACAAGTACGTGGAGCCGGACGAGGAGCTGAACATCCACCTCCTGGAGATCGACGAGTCCTACAGGCACTATCAAATCGACAGGATCAACAAGGTCAAAGAGACCAGAGACCCGAAGAAGCTGGAGATGGCCCTTGATAGGATGAGAGAGGAGGCAGCGAAGGATAGAAACATGATGGACAGCACCATGGAGGCGGTCAAGGCCTATGCGACCCTTCAGGAGCTCTGGGACGTGTACAGGGAGCGCTGGGGGGAGTTCGACGAGAGGACCTTGTTGACCGGTATAGAAGGATAGGAACGGTACGTTTGTGGGCTGGACAGAGAGTTGACAGGAGGAGAAAGGCCTCATGGAGGGCGAGAGGATTAGAGTGCTGATTGCCAAGGTGGGTTTGGATGGTCACGACAGGGGGAGCCTCATCGTCACCCAGGCCCTGAGGGACGCTGGGATGGAGGTCATCTACAGCGGACTGAAGAACACCCCGGAGAACGTCGTGGCCTCGGCTATCCAGGAGGACGTGGACGTCCTGGGGGTGAGCATCCTGTCTGGTGCCCACATGGTCCTGATCCCTGAGATCATGGAACTCCTGAAGGAGAACGAGGCAGAGGACATCATCGTGCTCGTGGGAGGGGTCATGCCCCCGACCGATGTCCCGAAACTGAAGGCCTTGGGGGTGGACAACGTGTTCCTCCCTGGGACCAAGATCTCGGAGATCGTCAAGTACGTCACCGAGCGGGCGGCAGAGAGGCGGATGGCCTGAGGGGGTTGGCGGGTGTGTCTCCTGTTCTTGTGCAGGGTCACAAACATGTGCTGAACTTGGAAGAGGGGAGGGAAGAGGATGTCCAGATGGGATG
>CAZOXN010000649.1:0-2130 GCA_964583655.1 uncultured Desulfarculaceae bacterium
CTTCAGGGCAGGGCTTGCGGCTCGTCTGAGGTATGCACTCGGTGTGGAGACAGAGGTGGAACTGATGTCCAGACAGGACGAGCGGTTCGTGGTCGGATACAAGCACCTGAGGGTGGTCGAAGAATGAGACCCGTAAGGAGGTGATGCGCCATACCATAACCAACTATTCCCCATATTGCTTGGTCTCCCTCCAATCGGTGGAGGGGACGAGACTTCCTACCAGGAAGAGAGAGGAGGCAAAGGAGAGATGAAGAGAGCCGCAAGTCCTGTCCTGGTGCTGGCCGTATTCGGCCTCGTTTTCTACCCCTCGATCGATCCTCCCGCATGGGGAGGAGAACTCCCCAAGATGATCACCTTCACGTCCTACAAGGTGGGATCCCTGGGCTACACCATAACCAGCGGTTTCAGGGAGGCCATCGAGAAGCAGACCCCCATGAAGGTCCGGGTCGAACCCTATGACACGGACGTGGCCCGCATGCTCCCGCTGAAGACCAAGGAGAGCGAGTTGAGCCTCCTCACAGGCGCCACAGGGACGTGCGCCAGCCACGGGATCGCGGAGTTCGGGACCAAGGAATGGGGCCCGCAGCCCTTGAGGCAGGTGTGGCGGGGACAGACCCTGTATCTCAGCCTGATCACGAGGGGGGACTCCGGGATCAAGCACCCCAAGGACCTCAAGGGAAAGCGCATCCCGTACGTTCCTGGGTGGCCGGCCGGCATGCTCAGCATAGAGGGGGCCATGGCCTTCGGGAACGTGACCTGGGCGGATGTCCAGAAGGTCCCGGTCTCCGTGTATGTTGACCAGCTCAACGCCGTGGTGGAGGGAAAGGTGGATGTGGCATGGGCCGCCACCGTGACCCCCACGGTGAAGGAGCTGGATGCAGGTCCCCACAAGGCGGGATGGGTCCTGCTTCCCCATGCAGACAAGGCCGGATGGGAGAGGCTCCAGAAGGTGGCCCCTTTTCTGACCCCAGCGATCTGCAAGAAGGCCCCCGGCCTGCCCGCGGGACAGAGCATGGAGGTGGGCCAGTACCCGTACTCCCTCTGGGCCTATGATCACGTCGACGCGGATATCGTTTATGCAGTTGTCAAGGCCCTGGACAAGGGCTACGAGACATTCAAGGGGATGCACGCGGATCTTGTGGAGTGGACCATCCAGAACGCGGTCAAAGACCCTAGCCCGGTCCCTTTCCACGAAGGGGCGATCAAGTATTTCAAGGAGGCTGGGGTCTGGACCCCGGATATGGATAAGTGGCAGGAAAGGCAATTGCGGGAGTTTCAGGCCAGGGTGGCCGCCTTCAAGAAGTGAATCGGCCTTCATGCTATCCATAGGTGCCCCGGCGCCTCAGGGGCCTCCTTGTCGGCCCCAGTCGGGGCGGGGTTGGCCTGCCGGCTGCACGCCATGTGCGGCAGGCAGGTCTTTGCCCGATCCTGTCCCATACCTTTCGTAGGAGACTGGAGAAGCCATGGCCATAGAGGAACTGAAGGAGGCCAAGCCACTGACGGGGAGATACCGCGTCCTGACGGGCCCTTACAGGGTCTTCTACTACGGGGTCACGGCCTTCACGTGCATCCTCTCGTTTGTCCAGGTCTTCAAGATAGTCATATTCGGATATGTCTTGCCCGACGTCTCCTATTTCGCGGTCATGCTGGGGGCGTTTCTGCCCGTGGTCTTTCTACTCTTCCCTGCCACCAAGAAGGCCCCCAGGGACCGGGTCCCGTGGTACGACGCTGTCTTCTCTGTCGCAAGCCTCATCGGGCCGCTCTACGTGATCCACCACGGCCTGGACATCATCCTGGGCGGGTGGGAGATCACCCCTCCCGTTGCCGGCAAGGTCCTGGCCGGGGTGACGTGGATCCTGATCCTGGAGGCCGTGCGGCGCACCGGCGGGAGCCTCCTGGCGGGTGTGATCCTGTTGGTCTCCCTCTATCCCGTTTTCGCGTACATGTGCCCCGGGATACTGATGGCCAAGAAGTACACCCTGTCCAGGATATTGGGGTTTCATTTTCTGGGGACTCAGTCCATCTTCGGCCTTCCAACCCAGGTCTTCGGCAGGCTCTTGATGGGCTATATGATCTTCGCCGTGGCCCTCCAGTCAACCGGTGCTGCGAACTTCTTCATCAACCTCTGCC
>CAZOXN010000650.1:0-2130 GCA_964583655.1 uncultured Desulfarculaceae bacterium
GATCAGTTTCAGCAGGAGCATGCTCATAGGTGCCCAGTTCGTCGATGATTCCACCTTGCGCTTCCATGGGATCCTGGAAGACCACATATACGCCATGGAGATCAGAATGGACGTGGAGGTCCGGACCGGGGCCATCCGCGCCATCCAGGGCTGGATGAAGCGCTACACAAACCCCGTCTGCCCCAAGGCAGTCGAGATCCTCCAGAGGGCGGTGGGGCGGTCCCTTCGGGAGGACGGCTGGATCTCTTGGGTCAACCGGGAGATCGGCCGCAACGGCTGCCAGCACTTCGCCGAGATCCTGGTGGAGTGCGGGCGCTGCCTGGACTCGGCCCGATTGGCCGATGCCTTGAAGGGGGATCTGAAAAAGGACCCTGGGATCGACGTGTCAGACCGGGCCCGATCCTGGGTTCAGGGACATCCCGAGGCGGCCGGGAGGTGCATGGCCAGGCCTCGATAGAATGCCACGAACCGGAGCCGACGGGATATGAGAATCGATCTGCACATCCACACGCGCCCCCGCTCCCCGTGTAGCGCCATAGACCCGGTGGAGCTGATCCGGCAGGCCCGAAAGGTGGGCCTGGACGGCTTGTGCCTGACGGAGCACCAATCCCTTTGGGACCCGACGGAGATCGCCGAGCTAGCGGCCAGGGACGGGATTCGCATCTTCCAGGGCAACGAGGTGACCACCAATCAGGGGGACATACTGGTCTTCGGGTATGAGGAAGATGTCAAGGGCGTGGTGGCCATCCAGGAGCTGCGGGAGGCGGTCAAGGCCGCGGGAGGCTTGATGATAGCGGCCCATCCCTTTCGCGGGTTTTTGGTCTTCGGGTTCGCCCAGCTCCAGATGGACTTGGACCAGGCCTGCCGCAGATCCGTGTTCAGGTACGTGGATGGGCTGGAGATCCTGAATTGCCGATTGACGGCGCAGGAAAACGATCTGGCCCGCCAGGTCGCACAGAGGCTGGGTCTTTTGGGCGTGGCGGGCAGCGACGCGCATCGCCTCGACGAGGTCGGCAGGTGCGTGACCGTGTTCCAAAGGGAGATACGGACGGAGACGGAGCTGATAGAGGAGCTGAGGGCGGGCCGCTTCACGGTGCTGTGACGGGCCGGCCCGCGCTGTGTGACCTTTCCCGCTCCAAAGACGCCAGGGGATGAAGGCCGATGCGAACGGTTGCGGAGGTGATGGATTCCAAGAGCATCGCTGTGATAGGGGCCTCCCGTGACGCGGAGAAGCCCGGGGCCATGCTCCTCAAGACCCTCAGGGATGTGGGTTTTTCGGGAAGGGTCGCCGGTGTCAACCCCCAGGGAGGGGAGATCTACGGGGTCACACTTTACAGGAACTTGGAGGAGGTCCCGTTCCAGGTGGATCTGGCCGTCCTCATCATCCCCCCCAGGTTCGTGCCGGAGGCCGTGGCGCTGTGCGGCCGAAAGGGCGTCAAAGGGGTCGTTATATCCTCCGAAGGATTCGCCGAGGCAGGGGAAGAGGGGGCGGGGTATCAGCAGGAGGTCCTCTCCATCCTGCGCGCGGCGAACATGAGGGGGTTCGGCCCCAACACCCTGGGCCTGGTGAACACGGCCACAGGGCTGACCACCTCCTATTTCGCCCACCCGCGCATGCTGGAGCCGGGGTCCATAGGGGTCGCGGCCCAGTCAGGCATCTTCGTGGGGGCGCTCCTTCGTTACCTGAGCTCCTTCGAGGGGATGAGGATCTCCAAGGGGATCGGCCTGGGGAACAAGATGGACGTGGACGAATCCGACGCCCTGGAATACCTGATGGAGGACGGGCAGACGCAGCTCGTGGGCATGTACCTGGAGGACGTGCGGGACGGAAGGCGCTTCATGGAGGTGGCGAGGGAAGCGGTGAAGAGGAAGCCCGTGTTGCTCCTCAAAGGCGGCCGGACCCCCGAGGGGGCGAGGGCAACCACCTCTCACACGGCCAGCCTCGCGGTGGAGGACACGGTCCTGGATGGTGCCTTGCGCCAGGCAGGGGTCATCAGGGTTCGGGGTATCGAGGAATTGGTGGCCACCCTCAAGGGTTTCCTCTTCATGCCGTTGCCCAAGGGAGGACGCGTCGCCCTGGTCACGTACAGCGGGGCCCAGGCCATAATGAGCATCGATGCGGCCGTGGAC
>CAZOXN010000651.1:0-2125 GCA_964583655.1 uncultured Desulfarculaceae bacterium
AGGCGAGGGCGCTCGATGCACAGGCCCCCTCGGTCCTGGTGGCCGGCTTGGGAGTGAGACCGATGAGGTCCGACATGATGGGCCCCCAGTGGGACTGGTGCGTGAAGAAATCGTTGGAGAAGTTTCCCAGGTAGAGGGCGTCTATGTCCTTGGGGTCAACGCCCCTGTCAACAGAATTGAGCATCTCCATGAATGCCTCGGCGAACAGATCCTTGGAGTCCTTTTCCCTGAACATACCGAATTTCGACATGCCGGCACCGACAAGGGACACCCCCCTACCGA
Organism: uncultured Desulfarculaceae bacterium; assembly: GCA_964583655.1. Lineage (GTDB taxonomy): Bacteria > Desulfobacterota > Desulfocorpusculales > Desulfocorpusculum > Desulfocorpusculum > CAZOXN01. Next base: position 283 of record CAZOXN010000651.1, read on the forward strand.
GCCTTCTCTTCTTACCCATGGCAAAGCCTCCTCTCTACACCCTGGGATGATCCCCTCCTCCAGGGCCAATCTTGGTCTGGCCAGTGGCCTCGTGAGCTATGGACTCACACCCCCTTTACCCACCTCTGCCTCGCCTCTTCACCTCATCGAGCGTCTCTTTTATGCAGCGCCTCCGTTTTCTCCGGCTCCATAAAGACCTGAGCTCACCCCTTGAGAAACTCCGGCCTCCTGAACTCGGGATCAGGATAAGTGTAGAACCCCTTCCCCGTCTTGAGCCCCAATTCCCCCCTCTCCACCATGGCCTTGAGGGAGGCCGGGGGACGGTCCCTGGGGTCCTTGGAGTCCTCGTAATAGACCATCTCTATGTCATAGATTACGTCGAGTCCGACCTGGTCCATCAGCCCAAACGGCCCCATGGGCATCCCCGTGAAGATCATCCAGCCCTTATCGACGTCCCGAAAATCCACGAAGCCCTCGGCCCACATGTAGAGGGTCTCCCTCTTGACCGCCCTCCAGACCCTATTGAAGCAAAACCCGAGCAGTTCCTTTTTCACTGTGAGGGGCACACAGCCTATGGAGCGGACCCATTCCTTGGCAGCCTCCATCACCTCAGGGTCCGTCTTGCTCCCCCCCATGACATCCACCATGTTCATGCCCACGGCTGGCTGGTAGAAATGCATGTTGAGGCACCTCTCGGGCCTCTTTGTGCTCTGTTCCATCCTCGAGACAGGGATGGAAGAACTATTTGTGGCCAGGATCGCCCCTGCCCGGGCCAGGGAGTCCATCTGGGCGAAGACCTTCCTCTTCAACTCCAGGTCCTCCGGGACGGCCTCTATCACCAGGTCCGCATCTCTGAGGGCCTCTGCAAGGTCCGTGCACCTGACGACCCTGTATGCCCCCTTTTCCCACTCCTCCAGGGGAAGGGTCGGGGCCTTGCCCAGGAGCTTCATGACCGCCTTCACACCCTGGAAGACCCTGTCGAAGGAGTCCCTGTCCTTGTCGAAGGCCCTCACCTCGTATCCGTAACTCGCCGCCTGAATCGCTATCTGGGTCCCGAGGGTCCCAGTGCCCACCACCGCGACCTTCCTGATCTCTCCCCTCATCAGCCCCTCCCTTCCGCTCCTCGTGACCTCGACCAGATCGACCAGACGGATCCACTACCCAGTGCGGTCCCTTCCGCCTCTGCGTGCCCCCAGGACAAGCAAATACGGCCCTTCTCGATGCCAACGGGACATCCCCTCTCAGAGAAAGCCGGAGCTCGATCCGCGGCCCACCCGAGCGATCTTTCCTCGCACGGACAGGATAGTAGAAGCCCCCAATGGAGTCAAACGGCTTGCGTTGAAAACAGAGGAGACGGGTGTTACATTGAGCATCGTATGTTCCACGGTGGCACCAAGTCGAAAGCCAGGTACCCATGAGATCCCCAGGAGACGAATTCCCCGTTTCTCTGAGAGACCTGTCGGACTCCATCGGCTGCTTCCCGGACCGGAGGATGAGGGCCGTGGCCCTGGCCCAGAGGCTGACCGCCATGGGGGAGGAGAGTGCCGCTGTCCTCCTGGCCGAGATACTGCACAGCATGGGCAGGGCGCAGGATCAAGAGATGCGCCTGGTCCAAGATGCCTTGTTGGACCTCGCGGCCCTGAGGGCCTGCCTCGGTTCGGAGTTCATCGATGGAGTTCGGCAGTTCTCCCAAGCCATGGGGCTCCAAGGGGTGCTGGACCTCTTCAACGACGGAGGTGCCTTCAGGAGTGCCTTGGATGAGGATCTACCCGTAACGTCCCCGGACTTGAAGGGGGTGAGCCTGGGGGTCAGGAAGGCATTGGCCAGGCGACCGGCCATGAGA
>CAZOXN010000652.1:0-2123 GCA_964583655.1 uncultured Desulfarculaceae bacterium
CTTTTTGGGGACGCACGATCATGAGAAACCCTGAGTTGTGCGCCAGGCAAGTGGCCGAGGTCTACCGTCATCGGATGTCGCAGGCGCGCGTTTGATGGAGGCCGGACGCTTGTCTCACGGAGAGCCGAAGCGGGCATATGATGGCAGGGTCCTACAACCCACGGAAGTCTTTACTGAGTCGTGCTCGTGGAGGTGGTAGCCATGGCGAGCAAGTTCAAGTTCGTCCCGTATGATGATCCGGAGGGTTTCGGGGTGAAGGAGCTCGCAGAGGAGTACTTTCACGCCATGGGGAAGATCCTGATGAGCTATCCGCTGGAACACCTGGAACTGACGCATGTCGAGTCCGACGAGAATCCCTTTGACGACGATGACCCTGATGGGAATCATACTTTCGTTCCTGTGGTCGCGGTTTTTGATCCGGAGCAGGGATCGTTCTGAGCTCGACCGAACCATGCTGCTGCGGACCTCGAAGGAATCTCGCACTGCAAGGCGAACCGAAAGAACAGACTTTGCGAATCGGTACACATCGTGTGTTGCAGTTGCGGGCACCTGGCCGCTGCTATGAGATAGGGCTATATAGGGGGGTGAGATCGATGTTCGATGCATCACTTTTGGCCCCAAGATCATGGGAGGGCGGGCGTGCATTCGTGGTACGCGAATCCCGGTTTCCCTGGTGGCCATCTGGTTGCCAATGGGATGACAACGGATGAGATCATTCGGGAGTACCCGGACCTTGTGGCGGAGGACGTTCGGCAAGCCCTGCAATACGCAGCATGCCTCGCACGCTGGGAAGTCACCCTGTGGCAGGAAGCGCGTCGTGAGATTCCTATGCGACATGGGCGTCTCCATGAGCAAGGCGTGTTCTCTCAGGGAAAGCAGGCACGATGTCGTTCATCTTCGTGAGGAGAGCCTGCACAAGCTCCCAGATGCGGATATCGTCAAGAAGGCCAGACAAGAAGAGAGAACCATTCCAACGTTCGACTTGGAGTCCGGGGGCCTTCTTGCGGCGGGCCTTCAACTATTCCCCAGCATGATTCTGTTTTGTCCCCACAACCTGATTCATGCCTTCATGCAGGCTACCCGTCTTGGTTGTCCTTCTACCTCATATAGGGCGGGAGCATGGTCAGGTAGTTACCCTGTCCCCGCTCATCCTGCACCGGAGGTCGGATTGACTCGTGCGAGAGGATGTGCGAGTCTACGGACGCCCATGAAGAGGGAGGTTTACCATGAGGGGCGGCGGGCTGGCCTTCATGGCCCAAGGTGCTCACGAGATCTCGGAGGGGGATGATGGGGGAACTGGACGGCCGGGTGGCGGTGGTGACAGGGGCGGGGAGCCGGGAGGGCATTGGGTTCGCCGTGGCTCGCGCCCTGGCCGAGGATGGGGCAGCGGTGGTCCTGACGGATCTGTGTCGGGAGCTCGATGTCCCGGGCTATTACCGTCTTCCCACTTGGGAGGAGCTGCAGGCCTCAGCAGAGGAACTCAGGTGTGTGGGCGCACGGGTCCTGGCCGTGAGGTTGGACGTCACGGACAATGCGTCCATCGAGGGGATGGTCAGTTTCGTCCTCAGGGAGATGGGGGGTGTTCACATCCTGGTCAACAACGCAGGGGGTGCCCCTGGGCCCGGGCCCTTGCATCTCATGGAGGAGGAGGCCTGGCGTAGGACCCTGGAGATCAACCTCCACGGGACCTTTCTGGTGTCACGGGTGGTGGTGAATCAGATGCTGGCCCAGGGAAGGGGAGGTGCGGTGGTGAACATCTCCTCCAAGGCCGGCAAGGTACCGAGGGCATTTGCAGGGGCCTACTGCGTGGCCAAGGCGGCCGTGATCATGCTGACCAGGGTCCAGGCACTGGAGCTTGCCCCCCACGGAATCAGGGTGAACGCGGTCTGTCCTGCCCAGATCGACACCCCGCTGGAGCGCTGGAGCTGGGAACTGGAGGCGAGGCTCCTGGGCAAGGGGCTCGATCAGGTCCGCCAGGAGAAGATCTCCCAGATCCCTGTGGGAAGGGTAGGCACCCCCAATGACGTGGCCGAGGTGGTGCGCCTCCTGGTCTCGGACCGGGGTTCTTACATGACTGGCCAGGCCATCAACATCACGGGTGGCCAACTCATGGTGATATGAAG
>CAZOXN010000653.1:0-2122 GCA_964583655.1 uncultured Desulfarculaceae bacterium
TTCCTGGACAGATTCCGATATCGCCAGCGTCTCACAAGAGGTCGCCAAGATGGAGGCAGCTTTGCGGGGGCAAGGGCATCCCGTGGAGAACGTGCCCATCCGCCACGCAGACCTGGCACGCGTGTTGAGGGATTTCAATCCTGATGAAATCTTGGTGTTCAATTGGTGCGAGGGCCTCCCCGGAATCGCTCACAGTGAGGCCATGGTGCCGGATCTCCTGGACAAGATGAATTTCACTTACACTGGCTCCACCGCTGAGGTCATCGCGCTGAGCTGGGACAAAGACAGGGCAAAGCGAGTGCTGAGTCGTCGCGGGATCCTGACCCCGCTGTGGAGAAGATATAGATCCTCGGAGGTGGATGACTGGGCTGACTTCCCAGCCATCGTGAAGCCTGCCCATGAACACTGCAGCTTCGGTCTCACCCCGGAGTCGGTGGTAACCGATCATGCGGAACTGCGCAGACAAGTGGAACATGTACTGGATACCTTCGGACAGCCTGCAGTGGTGGAGGAGTTCATCGATGGAAGGGAGTTTCACGTATCTTTGATAGGGAACGGAAGGGTCAAGTCCCTCCCGCCGGCAGAGATGGATTTCACCGCTTTCGAGGAGATGCGTGACCGTCTATGCACCTACGATTCAAAGTTCACCCCAGGCTCCAGACACTACAACGATATCCAGCTTCGATTGCCGCCGAAGCTGACGGAGGAGGAGAGCAGGAGGCTCGGTAGGATCGCCTCGGCCGCTTATAAGGCCATTGGGTGCAGGGACTATGGCCGGGTGGATGTGCGCCTGCGAGACGGCCTCTTCTACGTCCTGGACGTGAACCCCAATCCGGACATCTCCTCGGACACGAGCTTGGTGGCTGCGGCCGAGGCAGCCGGTTACTCTTACGGGGAGATGCTGAGCCGTTTGGTCCAATTGGCCGCCCTTCGCCACCCCAAGGCATCCTCTTCCCTGTCGGCCCAACCAGCAGCTTGAGTTGCCTCTGGTCTCCTCGAGACGGTCTCGAGTGAGCCTTGCCTAGGACTTTGCTCTGTGAGCTCGCAGGAGACACCCCGGCCTTGTTTTGGCGCGCGCTGTGCCAACGACTCGGCCTATGACAATGGGGAAACACAGGGACACAAGGATTGTGGTTCGTGGTCGTTCGTGGCTACAATAGCCCGTGAACTGCTCTCTATGGGAAGGGCCACTTATCACTATGCGTCCGAGGACAAACCAGTCATGCCCTCCCCCACCGGCCTCCGCAGAAGGACCCAGTGGCTCCTCCTCCGGTCTTCTCGGTCGCACCCGTGGAGGTTTCGGGGCCCCAAGGCCCTTGAGGCAAATGGTTCATGGATTCGCACTGGCGCTCCTTCTCTGGGCGGCATTCCCATCAGCCTTCTCCTTGGGCTTGACGCCAGAGGAACAGAAGACCATCGACGTGTATCGGAAGGCAGCCCCGAGCGTGGTCCACATCCGCTCCGTGGTGGTCAGATACGGCTTTCTCTTTCAGCCCTTTCCGCAGCAGGGGATGGGCTCAGGGGTCATAATGGACGATGACGGTCACATAGTGACCAACTCTCACGTGGTCCGGAGGGCACAGTCCTTAGAGGTGACCCTGTGGGATGGCAGTCAGTGGCCAGCCCAACTGGTGGGGGACCTCCCGGACCAGGACCTGGCCGTCATCCGAATCGGAGCGCCACCGGGGGCGCTTCGGCCCATCTCCTTGGGGAACTCCAAGGATCTGAAGGTGGGCCAGACGGTCCTGGCCATAGGCAATCCCTTTGGTTTTCAACTGACCCTTACCAAGGGCGTGATCTCCTCTCTGAACAGGACCCTCGTTACCGATGGTCGCAGGCTCGAGGGACTGATCCAGACCGACGCGGCCATCAATCCGGGTAATTCTGGCGGTCCGTTGCTGAACAGGGAGGGAGAACTGATCGGCATCAACACCATCATCGTGAGCCCGTCGGGGGGGAGCGCACGGGTGGGGTTCGCCATCCCCATCGAGACCGTGGAGCGCCACCTGCCCAGGCTGGCCAGGGGAAAGGGCTCGACCTGGGTCAACGCCATGATGGCCCTGACCGGGGTGGCGATCCTGGCATGGCTTTGGGCCAAGAAGTGGAGACTGGGTCCCCGATG
>CAZOXN010000654.1:0-2122 GCA_964583655.1 uncultured Desulfarculaceae bacterium
ACACCAGAGCGATGATTTTTCTGTTCATTGGAAGTCCCTGCCCAGGCCCAGCAGAGGGGTGTTTCGGAGCAGGAGGTGGTGCGAGAGGTGATGATGGGGAGGTCCAAGGTCAAGGATATGATGTCCCCCATCGAGGTCGCCAATCTGTTCACGTTCGGGTTCTCGCGTCATTCCAGGTACCTGGTCGGAGGAGATCTCCTCTTTGACGGAGGCGTGGTGCTGACTTACTGATGCCGGGGCGTGGGCCGGTCCTGAGGGATCGCCCCCCTCCTGGATTCTCGCGCTTAACGGGCCTATGCGGTGGCGGTCAAGGCCTCCTGATTGCTTTGCAGGCATTGATCTTCCTTGTGAGAAGTAGTCGCCCCGGTGAAGGCCATGGTCCAGGGATCTTGTCGGGGGAAGAATCGCCATGAGGATAGGGTCTCTGATCTCCGCGCACGCGCGTTACCGACCGAACCGGCCGGCGGTGGTTTTCGAGGATCTCCGTCTGAGCTACCGGGAGTTCAACGCGAGGGTGAACCGTCTGGCCAATGCCTTGCTCGGTCTCGGCATCAAGAAGGGGGACAAGGTCGCCACCCTCCTTCCCAACTGCGTCGAGCTTCTGGAGGTGTATTGGGCCGCTGGCAAGATGGGGGGTGTGGTGGTCCCCATGAGCACCCTGCTCCTGGGGAAGGGCCTGGCCACGCTCCTGAGGGATTCCGACACGGTCCTGGTCATAACCAACCCAACCTTCTCCGAGGTCCTGGATTCCGTGAAGGGGGAGCTCCCGGAGATCCAGGGGGATCGATATATCGTGACCGGAGGGTCTGCCAAGCCAGGGTATCGAAGCTACGCGGAGATGGTTGCCGAGGCCTCGGATGAGGAACCCCCGGATCCAGGCATTCAGGACCATGACCCCTTCAACATCATGTACAGCAGCGGTACCACTGGCCTGCCGAAGGGCATTGTCCACACGCATTACGTGAGGGCAATGTACTGCATGACCTTTTCCTCAGCCTTCAGGATCACTCCCGAGAGCGTTGTGCTCCATGCCGGATCAATCGTTTTCAACGGGGCCTTCGTGACGCTCATGCCGTGCTTCTACCTGGGTGCGACCTACGTGCTCCAGAGGCAGTTCGAGCCGGAGGGGTTCATCGAGGCCGTAAAGAGGGAGAGGGTCACGCACACTGTGATGGTCCCGTCTCAGATCATCGCCATGTTGCATGCCCCTAACTTCTCCGCCGCGGCCCTCGAGTCCTTGGAGATGATCTGCACCCTCGGTGCCCCGCTTCACCGGGAGCACAAAGACGAGCTCAATCGAAGGCTGCCAGGGAGATTCTACGAACTCTATGGACTCACCGAGGGCTTCATCACCGTGCTGGACAGGACTCACTATTCGGCGAAGCCGGACTCGGTGGGCGTCCCCACGTACTTCTCTGAAATGAGGATCGTAGGTGAAAGAGGCGAGGACCTCGCAGCCGGGCAGGTGGGGGAGATCGTGGGCCGGGGCCCGATGCTCATGCCTGGTTACTACAAGCGCCCGGATCTGACCGCGGAGGCCATCCGGGACGGCTGGTTGTTCACCGGGGATTTGGGGTACGCGGACGAAGACGGTTTCCTCTATCTGGTGGACCGCAAGAAGGACATGATCATATCGGGCGGGGTCAACGTCTATCCCAGGGACATAGAGGAGATCATAGTGCAGCACCCGGCGGTGAAGGAGGCGGCGGTGTTCGGCGTTCCGAGCGAGAAGTGGGGCGAGACGCCCCTTGCGGCCGTGATCCTGAGGGAGTCGGGGAATGTGAGTGCCGAGGAGCTCAAGAGCTGGGTCAATGAACGAGTCCAGGCCAAGTTTCAACGCGTCTCGGAGGTCGTCCTGATGGAGGACTTCCCTCGAAGCGTGGCGGGCAAGACCCTCAAGCGCGTTATGAGGGAGGCCTACTGGGCCGACCGGGAAAGGAAGATCTGAGGTCATGGTCCGCCTCGGACCGATCCCGTGTGGTGCGGCTGGCCGGCCCTGGCTCGGACCAAGAAAAGGAGGTCTGTCATGAGGAAGAGAATAGGATTCGCTTTGGTCTCATTCGTCACGGTGCTCATCTTCGTGGGGACTTCCCTTGGGCTCGACGAGGTAGTGGAGAAGAAG
>CAZOXN010000655.1:0-2122 GCA_964583655.1 uncultured Desulfarculaceae bacterium
TCTCCTTTTCCACGTGTAATATCCCCTCAAATATGACTCCGAAAGGAGCACCAGCGGCTCGTTGTAGAGAACCCGCGACGCCACTCGCATGAGCCCCTTCATCCACCGCCCCAGGCGCTCTTGCTTGGCCATGGCCGCCATGCCATTTCTCGTCCGCATCTCCGCCAGTTACCCGCGTGGAGGAATGCCCGCGGGCGTTCGGAGCCTATAGGCGAAGATATTGAGGCGTTGATCCATGCCGTAACTCTCCGGAGTCCTCAAGAAAGGCTGCTTGGAAACGAGTCCGGGCTGTATGTGGATTCGATACCCGGCCGAGCTAAGGACATGGGTCACTGTGTCGAGCCTCTGTTCCCGGTCCACCCGGGAGTGGTACTCCACAAACACCCGTTCAACCTTTTCCAATGCGTCGGAGCAATCAGCCAGGACCTCCGCCTCCGCCCCCTCGATGTCCAGCTTCAAGAGTTCCACCGGCTCCTCCAAGTAGTCTTTGAGGCGGACGGTGGATACCGTCACTGGGACGACCCCTCCCTCGGCCCCTTTCCCCAGGAGGAGGTAGCCCGCGTCAGCACCGTCTCGCACGAATGGACACTCCCCCTCCTCGGACCATACCGCCTTCTTGATGCACTCCACCTCGGTGAGCCCCCAGTTGTGGCAGTTCATCACCAGGGCCTCGAATGCTGCGGGATCGGGCTCGAAGGCCAGGATACGGGATCTGGGATAACGCCTCTTCCAATAAAGCACTGCCAACCCTATGTTAGCCCCGCAGTCGATGATCCTAGGGTCTTCTCCAGAAGCCGGAAAGTCGTATATCCTTCGCTCGAAGATCTGCTCGTACGCAGACAGGAAAGAGGCGGCGTCTATGACATGAATGAGCTGCCCGAGCAGGCCCGTTGTGGTCGGCTGGTACCGTTGTAGCGCCTTAAGCCTGGAGATCTCGCGGAGCCTGTACCGGTAATGAGGCCTGAGGGCCCAGAGAATCGAGCGTCTGACCCGCTTGGGGAGAATGTCCATCCAGCGCTTCATACGACCTCATAGATACCGACGGACGATGTCGAGCAGCTCCTCCATCCGTCGGTAATACGTATGTTCTCGCAGCGTCCGGCCTTGCCCAGCGCGGGCGACGGCCTCTCGCTCCGTCTCGTGTTCGAGGTGATACTGGATCAGTTCGACGCACTCCTCAGGGGAGCGATAAGCCACCACCTCCTTTCCCACCTCGAACATCTCATGGAGGTTCCTCTTCCAGTCTGTGACGAGAAGGGTACCAGTGCCGGTAGCCTCGAAGAGCCGCATATTGTTGGCGTAGTCCTCAGCGGCGTCGATGTGATGGTTCAGGGTGATCCTGGAGCCCAGCAAGACCCGGTACATCTCGGATCCCCACGCATTTCCCCGGTAACTTCTCTTGAGCGGCGAGTCATGAGGGACTGGCTCCACCCCTTGCCCCCAGATGTCAGTGGGGATTCGCGCGCAGACATACTGCAGGAGAAACCGGCGAGTCGAGTGGGCCTCGGAGAGACTCCCCACGAAGGATACCCCCACGGATCTTCCGGTCTCCCCCAATCTCCCCAAGATGGCAGGTTCAAAACCGAATCTGTGCAGCTCGCTGCGCAACCCCTGTCTCCGGAAGTAGTCCACGAAATTGGGCAAGGAGGAGATGATCAGATCGTAGACGCCGTAATCCTGGCCCTGGGGCAGCGTGGAGGCGCGCTGGCCTATCAGGAGCCGGACATGGTGCTTCATCTCCCTAAAAAAACGAGCGTCCAACCGCATATTCTGGTTGAGGATGACATCCGGTTTGAAGGACTTGATCTGCTCGCCCAGGATGCCATACATCCAGGCCTTCGGATTATCCAGATGGCCGGTCACCTTGCGAAAAAGCGGCCCAAGACGCTTGAGCGGGGTCCGAGCTGCCATGCGTCGCACTCGCTGCAACGTCTCGCGCCGTCGTTCGAGGAGCTTACCAGGGCTCTCGACGCGCAACCCCCGCTCCTCGGCCCAAGCCCTTTGGAGAAACCAGTTGTTGGCATAGACCTCCTGTGCCTCCTGACCCAGTTTCCCCAGATCGCGGGAATAGAAGTCCGCTACACCAAAGAGGCTCTCCATGCGCGCCTTCATCTGGGTCTCG
>CAZOXN010000656.1:0-2122 GCA_964583655.1 uncultured Desulfarculaceae bacterium
GCTCCAAACCATCCGCGCATGGAAGTGGGACCAGGCAGAGACGGTCCTGAGGGAAAGGGGGGGCTTCCTGTGGGGAGAGCCTGTCTGGTTCACGTGGCAGACCCCCCAAGACATCAGGACCCTTTGCGCCTCTCTCGGGCTTCGCCTGTTGAGCCTGAGGGGGATCGGGGTGTGCTCCGGGATCAAGGAGGACCCGCTTTCTGCCATCGTCAGGCCTTCGCAACTCCCCCTGGAGGACCAGGAGCGCCTCATGGCCATAGAGTGCGCGGCGGCCGAGGCCTACGCGTCTTGTGGCAGATACATCTTGGCCACCATGGACAAAGAAGGACGTTGAGGGGGACTCGATGGGCTCGCCTCGCCGGGGTGTCACTCTTCGCCCCAATCCTTGGCCACGACTTGCCACATGAGTTCCCGGGACATAGTAAAATAATGATGACCGATGCCCCGGTCAGACTCGCAGTCCAAGGTGAGATACCGAGCATCGTCCATGAAGAAGAGTAGCAGAGCGCTCCGTTGGTTGGCGTGGCGCCTGGTCTTGGGATGCCTGCTACTCGTGGCTGGGTACCTCGCCTATCTGTTCGTTTGCGAGGAGTTGGAGACCTCGAAACTCCAGGCCAGGACCCTGACCCCTCTGGCCCGCTCCCTTACCTTCGAGAATGGTCCTGGCCCCAGCGACTCCATCCGGTTTCCGGATTCAGGCCCTTACGATCTCAGGCTGGGTTATGTCCATCTGCCTCGCTGGATCGACGCCCTTTCCCAACACGGCTACTACGTGGATGCCCAGGCGCGCATCTCTCCCCGGCTCGGCGAGATCATAGAGAAGAAGGTGTTCCCCATCTACCGGGAGAAGACCCAGGCAGGGCTCAAGATCCTGGACCGGCATGGGCAAGTCCTGTACAAGACATCCTTCCCCGAGAGGATCTATCCCTCCTTCGATTCCATCCCCCGTCTCGTGGTGGATACGCTCCTGTTCATAGAGAACAGGGAGTTGCTCGATCTGCGATCCCCTTTCCGGAACCCTGCTGTGGAGTGGGACCGTTTGGGCAAGGCCTTCCTCGATATGGTCTCTGGACTCGCCGGGGCCCATCGAAAGGCACCGGGGGCCAGCACCCTGGCGACCCAACTGGAGAAGTTCCGGCACTCCCCCGACGGGCTCACAGGCTCGGTCCAAGAGAAGCTGCGGCAGATGATATCGGCCTCCCTTCGGGCGGACATGGACGGAGAAGACACCAGGGAGGCCAGGAGAAGGATCGTGGTGGATTACATCAATTCCATCCCCTTGGCAGCCAAGCCTGGGTACGGCGAGGTCATAGGACTGGGCGACGGCCTTTGGGCCTGGTATGGGACGGAGTTCGAGGGGGCCAACGGTATCCTGCGGAAGAAGGCTAAGGGGGGCACAGAAGGGTCTCTGCGCGACCTCGCCCTCATCTACCGCCAGGTCCTCAGCCTTCTCCTGGCCCAGCGCAGACCCTCCTCTTACCTCCTCGGTGGAGAGGAGGCCCTTCGGTCCTTGACCGAGAGCTACCTCCGCCTCCTCCCCCAGGCCGGGGTCATACCGCCCGAACTTGGAGATGCTGCCCTCGCCCTCACCCCACCATTGCTTCACGGCCCAACGGGCCTGCCCCAGGCCTCGTTTCTTCAGAGAAAGGCCGCCAATGCCGTGAGGACCTCCCTGCTCTCGCGTCTTGGCTTGCACCGGCTCTACGACCTGGATCGATTGGACCTCACGGTGGCTGGGACCATCGACGGGGTATTGCAGGAGAAGGTGACCGCGGCCTTGAGCGGGCTCAGTGACCCAGCCCGGCTGGACGCGGCAGGACTGCGCGCGGCCCGACTCCTGCAAAGGGGGGACCCGTCCAGGGTCATGTACAGCTTCACCCTGTACGAGAGGGGGCACGGGGGCAATCTGCTCCGTATCCAGACGGACAATCTGGATCAGCCGTTCAACATCAACGAGGGGGTGAAGCTCGACCTGGGCTCGACGGCTAAGCTCCGCACCCTCGTCACATACCTGGAGATCATGGCCTCACTCCACCAGCGCTACGCAGGGCTCTCTCCCCCGGAGCTGGACGCCATTCGGGTCCACCCCTCCGACCGGCTGAGCCGCTGGGACATCGATTAC
>CAZOXN010000657.1:0-2118 GCA_964583655.1 uncultured Desulfarculaceae bacterium
CACCACGATCCCAGCGGATATCTCCTCTGTATCGGCCAATCGGAATTCGTCGGGATAGGGGCTCTCGCCAGAGCGGACTTTGACCCCTACGGCCCGATCCCCCCTTAGGATGACCTCCTCCACAGCGGCATGGGCGCGGACCTCTCCCCCATGCCCTTCTATGGTCCTTTGGAGCCCTAGGGTGAGGGATTGCATCCCCCCGATGGGGTAGCCCGCGGAGAGGAGCTGGCGCCTGCCCCGAAGGTTCTCTCTCCCAATGTAGAGGACCTCGCCGGCGGCCATGTCCTCCGGACGTGGGATGGTGGTCATGATCATGGCGAAGGTGACGAGGAGCTCCCGGACCGGCCCCTGAGGAACGCGTCCTTCCACCCAGTCCTGGAAAGAGCGACCGTCCCAAACGGCTATCTCCTCGTCCGTGAGCGCGGAGATCGTGCCCATGAGGTCCCGGAGGGACGCCCTCTCGTCCGGGGACATGCGGACCAATTCGGCCATGGAGACCCAGCGGCCTTCCCTGTAGTAGAAGACGTCGCGGCTCATGGGGCCCCATTGGACGTTTGCCCCGGCCCGCTGATTGAGCAAATGGGCGGATCCATTGTCCCCCAATTCGATGAGGTGCAGACCCGTGTCCACGGTCCATCCCCTCTCGGGAAAGTCCCTGTAGCTCGTCAAGCGTCCCCCGGGAAGGGGATGGCGCTCCAGGACCAGCACCTTCAGCCCGCCCTCTTCGGCCAACAGGGCAGCGACACCGAGGCCAGCGATCCCGGCCCCCACCACCAAGGCATCCCAAGTCATGGAACACCTCCCGTCCCACGAGAGACTCGGAGAAGCGATGGACTCCTATTGCCCCCCTCAAGAGGAGGGAGGCAAGCCCCCTGGTTTGACATCCTGGCTGTTGGCTATCCTCATGGCCCTCTTGGTGCCGAAGGCCCTGACGAAGATCCTGTAGAGCTCGTCCGCGCAGGAGGTGATGCGTTCCGGCTTTCCAAGGAGGAGCCATCGCTCGGTAATGTGCTCGACGCCGCCGATGAACACATGTCTAGCCACATGCAGATCGAGGTCGCGGCGCACGACCCCCTCCTCCTGCCCTTCTTCCAGTATGCGCACGAGGACTCGCGTGAAATCTCGGATGAGCTGGTAGGCCTGGGTATCCAAGAAACGGTAACTGGGCTTGATCTGGAGCAGCACGACCTTGGACCACGCCGGGTTGGATTCGAAGAAATTCAGGTAGAACCAAGTGAACTTGCGCAGCTTGTTGAGGGCGCCTTTGATGCCGTTCATGTGGAGGGTCAAGTCCTCGATGGCCCTGGGCATGACCATCTCGGGGATGGCATGGAGTAGGTCCTCTTTGTCCTTGAACTCCGAATATATGGTGCCTTCGGAGACCCTCGCCTTCCTGGCGATCTGGCGGATATGGGCCTTCTCGTACCCGACCTCCGAGAAGACGCTCATGGCCGCCTCCAGGATTCTGTGCCTTTTGGCAATGCGGTTGTCGTTATTATTGCTGTTTTTTATCGTTGCATCCATGATTCCATGCAATGCTATTTCTGCTCCCTTGATTTGTCAAGTCCCTGTTTTCACGAACCACGAGCCCCATCTCATCGGCCCAGCGATGGCCGTGATCTGGACGAAAAGACCGTGTTGCCCTCTGCGTGTCGAGGGGTGAGCGGCGAGGGTCTCGGGACTCAGAAGTTGTATCGAGCGAAGAAGAAGAACTCACGCGCCGGGTAGCGCTCTTCGATGTTCAACACGTCGGAGATCAGATGGAACTTGGTGTCCAAGAGGTTCCTCACCTGGCACCCCAGCACCAACCGCTTGTCGAAGAGCTCCTTCTGGGCGAAGAACTCCAGGAACCAGAAGTCCGAAGGGTCCTCCTGGAGGAAGCCCTCGAGTTCCTGATGGACGTAGCTGGCCTTGAAGCGGGCCCTCCAACCCTTGGGGTGCCAGAAGTGCAGACCCAGGTGGAGCTCCTGATCGTCACGCCATCGGTCCGGGTTGCTCCAGAACTGGTGGCCGAATTCCCGTTCCTTGGATCGGATGAAGGCGTAACCGGGAGCAAGGCCGAAATAGTCCAGGAACATGATGTTCCAGTCCAGGCTGGCCCCGTAGAAATCCCGCTTC
>CAZOXN010000658.1:0-2113 GCA_964583655.1 uncultured Desulfarculaceae bacterium
TGGCCTCCCTGGCCATGTCCATGGCCTCCATGATCTTCCGGTAAACCCCCTTGCCTCGCCAAGAGTCGGTCTCCTCCTCACCACCCTCGATGCTGAACACCAGGGCGGCATTGCCCAGCCTGCTCAGCTCTCGGGCGAGTTCCGGGGTGAGAAGCGTGCCGTTGGTGTAGACCTGGAAGAAGACATCGGGATGGGCGCCGATAACGTCCAGCAGAGGAGGCCAGACCAGGGGTTCTCCTCCCAGGATGGTTACGAAGAATATCCCCATCTCCTCGCATTCCGAGAGTATCCGGTCCACGGTCTCGCGGGAGAGCCCCTTGGAGTCTCGGGCGTACCCCAGGGTATAGCATCCAAGGCATCTGAGATTGCACTGCCAACTGGGGCTCAGGATCATGAGAAGGGGGGGCTCGAAGCCGTTGGTCTTGGCGAACTCCGCACGCCTCTTCTTTCCGAGAAAGAAGCCGTGGAAGAACAGGCTTCGGAAGAGCCTCTCCTGGTTTTCCCTGGGGAGATACTCCATGACCCGTGCGAAGAGGCGCCGGGCCGAGTGGTTCTCGTCTTCCAAGTAGGCGCGGACCCCTGTTATGATCCGCCTGATTTCCGGGTCCTGCGTGAGATGTTCTCCCAGGCGGGTGAGCTGGATCATGCGATCCAGGGAGACGCTTCCCAAGAGCCGGCATATCTGACGGACTCCTTGCTCAACGGCTGCCCCCTTGATCTCTGCCACGCTTTTCATGGCCGTCACCTCCCCATGCCCGGCCGCATCTGCAATGGTGTCTCAGCTCTTGTTGGCGGAAGCCCCTTGCTTCCACGTGGGCGGGACACAGAGGACAGGCCGAGTGACGAATCTCAAGACCTTCTCGGCGGTGCTCCCGAAGAATATTGTGTCCATGTCGCCCATTGCCTTACCACAGGCTCCCACAACGATCATGTCCGCGTCATTCTCTACAGCCTGCCGGTTTATCTCGAGAAACGGGACGCCCTCCGAAACGATCCGTTTGAGTCTTTCCCCATCAAGGCGTTCTTCCTTAACGAATTCGTCGAGCCATGCCTTCGCCTGCAGGAAGAGCTTCTTCTTGACCTCGCCCTCGTCTTCCAGTCTATGTCGCGTGCATTGCTGTATGAAATTGCTGTCTATGACGTGCAACAGGATGAACCGGGCCCCTTTGTCCCCAAGTAGATCCCTCACAGTCTTGAGGGCCAAACGACAGCACTGGGAGAAATCCACCGCCACCAGCACAGTGGGAGATTGATCAAGCAGGCCATTGTCGCGCAGATCATTGCTCTTCATAGCGCTCCTCCCGCCAATGGGCCTCCCTCCAGTCCTCTAGTGCCTGTTCGGCCGCTGCCACCTCCTCTCGGATGATCTCGGCCCACTTCCTGGCGTCACCCGGCAGAAGGCCTCTTGCAAGCCTCCGGGCAAATCCGCCGATCACGGTGAGACGGTTCCTGAAGATGTGAGAGACCTCTTGGGCCATCCTCTCCCTTTCCGCTTCCTTCAGCCGGATCCATGTCATCAATACGGAGTTCCACAATATCTCTGCCATCAAGGAGGCGACGAGCTGGAGATAATGGAAATCCCTCTCCTGGACGACCTCTCCGGATCCCCCTGCGTCCACTACCAGCACCCCCAGGTCGCGGGTCCTGCCCTTCTCCAATGTGGCACGGAGCGGTATCACCGCCTTCAGAAACACGGGGGAGGCGAGGGTGTGCGGCCGCCCTTCGGTGTGAGAAGGGTCCGTCAAATTCTCTGGTTCTCCTTTTCTGAAGATCTCCCAAACCACGCTCTCCCGATTGACCTTGAGCCCCCTCCTCGGGCAGATGCGATAGCCCCCGATACAGGCCCTCAGGACCAGATCGTTCCCTTCCAACAAAAAGAGGCGGGCCCTCAGACCGGTCCGCTTCCAGACCTCCTCCAGGCATCGATGAACGGCCCGGGGGAGCTGGGAATCGAACCCTGGTACCCCAGGCGAAACCGGGTCGTTTCCGTGTTCTTTCTCCTCCGCCAAGACCGCTCCCATGGTCCCGCCCTCGTCTCACTCGCCCCGATGCCGCAAGACCTCCTGGATGAGGGGCTCCAGGTCCGATGTCTTGGGGACCGCCGCAACAAAGG
>CAZOXN010000659.1:0-2106 GCA_964583655.1 uncultured Desulfarculaceae bacterium
TCCTGCGCCCTAGGTCGCGCGTCTTGCTTCTGGCATCTCTCATCGGTTCTCTAGCCAGTAATTCGGCGCCTCCTGGGTGATGATGACGTCGTGGACATGGCTCTCCCTCAGGCCTGCCGCCGTGATCCGGATGAAGCGCCCGCGGTTCCTGAGTTCATCCAGGTTCCTGCAGCCCAGGTAACCCATGCCGGAGCGGAGGCCGCCCACCAACTGGTAGACCGTGGAGGAAAGGGGCCCCCTGTAAGGGACACGCCCCACTATCCCCTCCGGGACCAGCTTGCTCGCATCCTCCTCGTCACCGAAGCCGTATCGATCCCTCCCGCCCTTCTTCATGGCCTCTATGGAGCCCATGCCCCTGTAAACCTTGTACGTGCGGCCCTGGAACAGGACCGTCTCCCCCGGGGACTCCTCGGTCCCGGCCAGGAGGCTCCCCACCATCACACAGTGCGCCCCAGCGACTATGGCCTTGGTGATATCCCCCGAGAACTTGATCCCCCCGTCGGCGATGACAGGGATCCCACGGGCCTTGGCCACACTGTAAGCCTCGGCTATGGCACTGACCTGGGGGACGCCGACCCCGCCCACGATCCTGGTGGTGCATATGGAGCCAGGTCCTACCCCCACCTTGACCCCGTCGGCCCCGGCTCGGATCAGGGCCTCGGCCCCTTCGGCCGTGGCCACATTGCCTGCTACGACCTGGCACTCCGGGAAGCAAGCCTTGATCTCCTCCACTGTCCTTATCACACCCCTGGAATGGCCGTGGGATGTATCCACCACTATGACGTCCGCCCCGGCCTTGAGCACAGCGTCCACCCTCTCCATGGTCTCAGGGGAGGTCCCCACAGCGGCCCCCACCCGCAGCCGGCCGAGGTGATCCTTGCAGGCGCTGGGGTACTTGATGGTCTTCTCGATGTCCTTGATAGTGATGAGCCCCCTGAGTTGATAATCGTCGTCCACCACCAGGAGCTTCTCTATCCTGTTCTTGTGCAGGAGGACCTTGGACTCCTCTAGGGTGATCCCGGGAGAGACGGTGACGAGGTTCTCCTTGGTCATGACCTCGGAGACCTTCTTCTCCAGGTCCGTCTCGAAGCGTAGGTCCCTGTTGGTCAGGATCCCCACCAGCCTCCCCTGGACCGTCACCGGGACCCCGGAGATCCTGTAACGCTTCATGATCTCCAGGGCGTCCCCGATCTTCTGGTCCGGGTGCACGGTTATGGGATCGATGATCATCCCACTTTCGGACTTCTTTACCTTGTCCACCTCGGTGGCCTGGCTCTGGATAGCCATATTCCGGTGGACGATACCGATCCCCCCCTCCCTGGCCATGCTTATGGCCGTCTGCGACTCGGTCACCGTGTCCATGGCCGCGCTCACAAGCGGGATCCTGAGGGAGATGGAGGGGGTGAGCCAGGTGCTCACATCCACCTCGGCCGGGAGCACCTCTGACTCCGCCGGGATCAGGAGCACATCGTCGAAAGTCAGCCCTTCCCTGATATCCTCTTGAAGCATGGAAGAACACCTCTCATGAAGTTAAGACTTCTCGCGCGGCCACCAGGGCGATCCCCTCCAGTAGCCCGTAGTCCGAAACCAGCAAGCCCTCCGCCTGGAGCAGGACCAGCAGCTCGCCCACCATGACGGCCCCTGCCAGGATCACGTCCTGCCGCCCCGGCTCCATGCCGGGAAGTTCAGCCCTCTCGGCCCGAGAAAGCCCCGCCAGGGTCCGGCACCAGCGCTCCACGGAGTCTCTGCTGAGGGTGTAGCCGCTTATCGCTTCAGGGTCGTACCTCTCGAGCCCCATGTCCAGGGCGGCCAGGGTAGTGATGGTCCCTGCGGTCCCCACCAGGGTGCCATGGTCTTGCCCCTGAACCTCCATATCTCTCAGGAGGCCCCCCAGGGCTGATCTGGCCATATCCCTCGCCCTGTCCAGCTCCCCGTGGGTAGGGGGATCGTGGGCGAAGACCTCCTCCGTCAAACGGACCATGCCCATGGGGATGCTCCTGGAAGCGACGGCCTGCCGACCCCGGGCGCACACCAGCTCGGTGCTTCCCCCCCCTATGTCCACGGCCATCCACCGCTCGGGCGGGCTCGGCCACAAGAGGGAGACCC